>JAKEEL010000197.1 GCA_022616595.1 Methylococcaceae bacterium | reverse complement strand
TCTTGCTATATTAAAAACACTAATTTTATCTTCTTCCAACCAGAATACGGCTCAACCGAACGAAAAGGCCAAGGCCGCAGGGCAACGATTCGGTATCGGTATGCGCTGAAACAAATTGTAATAATGTACCCGTTTTGATCCCTCAACCGGACAGCCTGCCTGCGGTCCCTCGGGCAGGCTTGTCAGCGGCATCGGCCGGAGATTCAGGCGATCCGGTCGCGCGGTGCCCGGCCGTTGAAGAAGGCTTCGATATTATCCAGCACCCGGTTGCCCATCGCGATGCGGGTTTCCAGCGTGGCGCTGCCGAGATGCGGGAGCAATACCGCGTTTTCCAATTCGAGAAAGCCCGGGTCGAGCCTGGGCTCGCCCTCGAAAACGTCCAGGCCGGCCCCGGCGATGGTGCCTTTCCGCAAAGCCTCGATCAGCGCCTGATTGTCGACGACATCACCGCGTGCGGAATTGATCAGGCAGGCCGTGGGCTTCATCATCGCGAGCCGCTCCGCGTTCAGCAGATGATACGTTTCCTTGCCGCCCGGGCAGTGCAGGGACACAAAATCGGCGTGTTTCAAGACGGCCTCGATCGAGCCGGCGTTTTCGGCCTGGAGTTCATCGATGACCGTCTGCGGCGGCGGATAGGGATCCGTGAACACGATTTTCATGTTGAAGCCGTGATGCGCTTTGCGCGCCATGGCCTGCGCGATCCGGCCCATGCCGATCAGTCCGAGGGTCTTGCCGGTGACCTTGCGGCCCATCATGTGGGTGGGCCGCCATCCGGTCCATTCGCCCTGGCGGACATGGCGATCGCCTTCCATGCCGCGGCGCGCGACCGCGAGCATCAGCAGCATCGCGATGTCTGCGGTGCAGTCGGTCAGGACTTCCGGAGTGTTCGTGACGACCAGTCCGCGCGCCTTCGCGGCGTCGATGTCGATATGGTTGAAGCCGACCCCGAAATTGCCGAGGATTTTGCAGCGCAAGGGCTCGGCCCTCAGCACCTCCGCGTTGATCGGGTCGGTCACGGTCGGGAGCACGGCATCGGCGGAACGCAGGGCTCCTTGGAGTTCGGCGGCCGACATCGGGTGATCGTCTCGGTTGAATTGCACGTCGTAGAGTTCCTGCAATCGGTTCTCGACGACTTCCGGCCAGCGCCGGGTCACGATTACTTTAGGTTTGCTCACGCTTGATTCCTCCTGTCCAATATTGAATTGAGTAACTTGTCGTTCGTGTTTGATTTGAATTCCGTTGAGCAGGTCCTTGGCGCTAAACGAATTGATTTAGCGTTGCAATAGACCGCCGCGCTGCTGGCTCAGGCGGTCATACGATAGTATTCGATCGCGGCGCCGACGCCCGCGCCGGGTCGAAAGTCGATGCCATTGTCCAGCATGGCCATTTCCGTACCCGCGATGGCACCCAGACAACTGACCTCGTTCAGATCACCGAGATGTCCGATCCTGAACACCTTGCCGGCGACTTCATTCAAACCCGCGCCCAGTGAGACATTGTATTTGTGATAGGCGGTAGCAATGACATCCCGGGCGTTGAATCCTTCCGGAACCAGAATTGCCGATACCGTATCAGAATACCATTTGGGCTCTTTGGCGCACAACTTGAGTCCCCAGGCGTGAATCGCTCTGCGCACCCCTTCGGCAAGCCGGTGATGGCGGATGAAGACATTTTCCAGTCCTTCCGCGAACAGAAGATCCAATGATTTTCGCAGACCATGAAGAATCGGGATCGAGGGCTCGGAATAAAGGATAACTCCTACGGGGAATATAATCACATGGGACTTCACAGCACACACATACCTATACAGTCTAACAATTGGGGATCATACGACAATTCCTGGACGATCCCGGCGACCAAGGCCGGCCCGGACGCAAAAAAACATGCAATGCTGACATAGGCCGAAGCACGTTTCAAGCGAATCGCTCGCCGCCTCAGGGTCATCGAATTCATTTCACCATACTGATCGGTAAGTCATCTGTTAGCCGGTCTACGCTATGCTGTTTCCGGCCGTGGGGCCGCGTTGCCGAGTGCGGGGTCTGAAACAAAGGTGACACCCGATTCAAACGGGCATGGAATTCCGGCTCCCGCGTGCAGGAAACTCACTGCATAACTATTCAGACGGTTATTATTGGAAAAAGGAGATAACAATGATTCATTCAGGGTTCAAATCGATTGTAGTTCTGGCAGCGCTTGTTCCGGTCGGCAATGCCGCTGCGGTACGAACCGGGAGGCCGATGGTACAGCCTCCGGTGATCGTGAGCACGGCGGTGGATATCCATGAAAACGGGATGGTCATCACGGGTCATCACTTCGGGCCTTCCGCACCCACTGTCCGATTGGGCGATCAAATTCTGTCGGTAAAAAGTCATACCGAGAACCAAGCCGTCGTCGGTCTCCCGCCTGAAATCGAGCCTGCGACCTACAGGCTCACGGTTACTACCGAGGGTCCCCGCAGGTTAACGTCCGATCCTTTCAGTGCGACGGTAACCTCGGTAGCGAACCGGTAACGACAACCCGGAGACGGATATTACGGCTGCGGAACCCGAACATTGCGCACCCGGCGTCCGCAGCCACGCTGACCTCGACTGTCGCGATCCGCGCCGTGGCGACGGTCTGTGACCGCGCCCGTTGTCGTAGTCGAGAAATGCTCTCGTACGACCGAATGCGTTGGATTCGTCCATGCAGCAAGAATACTCCTGTCGATCGAACGAATGTAACTGATCGGTCATATCGTTTTTCGAAAATATCCTGGTGACCGGATCGTGATTTTCGCAGGATCATCGATCGGATATGATTATGGGCAG
>JAKEEL010000196.1 GCA_022616595.1 Methylococcaceae bacterium | reverse complement strand
GTGGAGCTGTGCTCCGAGCCAACGGAAATCGTAATTCACGTCAACATGCTCAAGGAAGGCTGGGACGTGACCAACCTTTACACCATTGTACCTTTGCGGGCGGCGAATGCCCGTGTTCTGATCGAGCAATCCATCGGGCGCGGTTTGCGCCTGCCCTATGGCAAGCGCGCCGGCGTAACCGCGGTGGATCGGCTGAATATCGTCGCCCATGACAAATTTCAAGAAATCATCGACGAGGCCAACAAGCCCGGCTCGCCTATCCGCTTGCAGGCCGTGGTGCTGGATACGCTGAAATACCCCGCGGTCTCTGACGAGCTTTGGATTCAGCACTTGCGCGCACACCAACGTGAGATCATTTCGCTGGGGCGTAGTGGTATTGAGGAAGCGCGGCTGGAAGACTACGTGGTCAGCGGATTGGTGGACTTCGACGACATTTCCTATGACGACCATGCCGATTTGCTCTACGACCTTGCCGCCCAAACTGTGCAGCATTTCCTTGCCTACCTTTCCGAGGAAGACGCGAGCAAGGTGCTGCGCTGCTACCAGCGGGACATCGCGCGATTCATCCACGCCCAGATGCAGGAGCACTACTGGGAGGACGTCGCCGGCTATGAGGTCAAGATCAGCAAGGGCTTTACCGAACTGAAGCCGAGCGCCTACACCTATTCCGCGCAGGAACCGCCCGCCAACTATCGGGTGGAGCCTGCGGACAAGAGTAACATGGCGAAGTACCTGTTCGGAGGCTTTCAGCGCTGCCTCTATCCGGTGCAGAAGTTCGATTCCGATTCGGAACGCAAGCTCGCTGTAATTCTGGAACGTGACGCCATCAAGTGGTTCAAGCCCGCCAGGGGCCAGTTCCAGATTTTCTACCGCCAGGGGGCGGACACTAAAGAGTACCAGCCGGACTTCATTGCGGAAACCTCCGACACGATTTACATGCTGGAACCCAAAAAACGCACGGAGCTGAACGACCCGATCGTGGCGGCCAAATTGGAAGCAGCCGTAAGATGGTGCGCCAACGCTTCCAATCATGCGGCGACTTATGGCGGCAAGCCTTGGCTTTATTTGTTGATTCCGCACGACGAGATCGCGTCAAACATTACGCTCGGGGGACTCGCGGCACGATTCGGCGGTTGATATACCAAGCACAGTCATAGGTGAGCATTATTGAAAGTTTGGAAATTCAAGGACAGGAGGGAAGTGAGGGCCGACTGGTGTGTGGTATTGGTTTGATCGAGGCAGGACTGAATGGCCTCCAGCCAACGGTTTGTTTTCAACCGAACGATCTAAACCAAACACGACGTCAAGAATGACATCCAGCGCAATTTGTCAGGTTTCTGTCTGCATCGGGAAAGGTTTACCAATTGTCCATTTGCTTACCTGGTTGTTGGTTATCTGGATAACGTCTTCCGCGTAAATCTCCATACGTTCGCTGGCGAATATGGGTAGCATGAGTTGCTTATGGATCTTGTGGTCTTGTGCGTCCCGTATTTTCGGGCGCCCTATTCGGAGCTAGACGATGGGAATCGATCGCTCGAATCCTGCCCGGACGATCGATCCCGGCGTCCGGCTTCGGCCGGAACAAGACAGGCGGTAATAATCAGCAGAAAGGACACCGTCGCGAACAGCCAGCGGATGTCCGTTTCCACGGTCCGCGGCTTGGCCAGGTCCTCGCTCTGTAGAATCTTGCTGAATTGCTTCGGCGATTCGAGGCGCTGGTACTCCAAACCACTCATCGCGGCCAGCATTTGCAGATTCGATTCGTGCAGGCTCGATTGGTAAATCCCCTCCGGATCGGGATTTTTTCGCGCGGAGGGCTCGAGACCCTTCGGGCCGATCGAAAACTCATCGACCTCGCCGTTGTTCCAGAATCCCGTCAACCGGTTGTCCTGATCCAGTCTTGGAATCGGGGAAGGGATCGAGCCCCCGACACCGATCAGATGACCTTTGATCGTTCCGGCGTGTTTGGCCAACGGAGGCCGATGCAACTCGCGGACATTTTGTTCCCCGTCGCTCATGAATACCAGGTTCGTGCCGGGTGCCAGGTTTTTAGCCGCCAGGATACCGCCGTACAATCCGCGTTCGACATTGCTGTCCGCGGACCAAGCCATCCGCCAGTCGATGTGCGCGATCGCATCGTCGATCGCGGCAAAATGCGCACAAATTTCGAGCGGTTCGATCAGCAGTAGAACATCCTTGGTGCTGAACAATCCGATTCCGGCCTCCGAGCCGCAGGGGAGATCCCGGATCGCCTCGCTCAGCGACCGTTTGCTGAAGGATAGGCGATCCGGAGGCAGATCGTTTTCATGATAGTCCGGGGTGTTCATGCTCTGCGTGATATCCACAACGAACAGGTAGCGGAAAGTGTTCCGCGACAGGGAAATCGCCGGTCGGCTCAGGCACAGCAGCATCGCTAAGGTTGCGAGCAGCAACAGTGCGAAGTCGCGCTTCGCGGCTTTCATGGGCCGCCTCCCGGGATGCCGGGATAAATCGAATGAACGCTGCTCCTTCGCCCGGTCCAATCCGCTTTTTCCTGTGCCCTCGGGGGCGGGGAGATCCGCAGCGCGAATTCCAGATTGAAACGCGCGTCCCAGTTCGATGGGTTGAGAACCAGCACATCATGGAAAGCCTTTTGTGCCAAAGCGGACCAGGTCAGAACTTCCGAATAGGCCCAGACTCCTTGTTCATTCCAATACCGGGCGGCTTCACTCAGATACAGCTGCCCCATGTTGTATTTGACTTTTTCGTATTCCCCGCGCGTCACGCGATGCTCGATGCCGTTATACAGGCGCAGGGCCTCCTGGAATTCTCCGCGATGGCCGAGATGCCAGGCTTTCGCGAAAACAATTTCCGGCGGTGAATCGTCTTCGACGACAATGGCTTCGGGTCTGGCGATCGCCAGATTGATCTGCCGGATTCGATAGAGTTGCGAGCCTTCGGCGATGATCGCGGCGATCAGGCCGAGCAGAATGGCCAGGACCACGGCATCGATGGTCTTCCACGACTTCATCACGGCCGATCCGTCCGAATCTCGATCCATTTGACCGCGAGCAGGATTGCGAGCAATGCAGCCGCGATCGCATAACACGGAGCCGATAAATCCTTGCGTAAGCTTTTCTCGAAATAGAGGATCGGTTTGTTCTCGAGTTGCTCGATGTCCCGGATGGCCTGTTTCAGGGCTCCGGGATTGTCCGCTTCGTAGGCTTTATAGGGAATTTCCATTCTTAAAAAAAACTGGTGCAGAAAATATTCGGGCGTGGTCTGTTCGTCCGGATTTTTCGGCCGCTCGGCGAGTCTCGCGCCATTCGGATTTCGAAGATAAATCCAGTACAGCGAAACCCTTGCTTCATGAAACCATTGCCTGAGGCTTTCCCGGGCTTCCGGTTCGATACGGGCCGCGCCGTCGGAAACCAGCAGAATGATTCTCGACCCGGTCATTGCCCGGCCGGTGAAAAAATCCAGCGCCAGGGACAGACCCGCGGCCATGTTGGTGATTCCGCGCCCCTTCAGCGATGCCGCGCGCAGTGCCGACAATACCGCATCGCGGTCCCGGGTCAATGCCAGGGTGTAAATCGGCGCGGTGCTGAAGGAGGCCATCGCGAACAGATCATTGCCGCGCCGTTCGACGAATTCGGCCAACAGTTGTTGAGCATAGCGACCCTTGCTTTCGGAGGCTCGTCCGCCCATGTGGCGTCCGGAAAAATTCTGGTTCATGCTCGCGCTTCGGTCCAGGAGCAGCACGATATGGGCCCCGTTTCCGACCTTCTCGATCGGCTGCTCCTTTTCATGCGGTCCGGATAAACCCAACACGATGATCGCCAGCGTGCTTGCCGCAATCAGCCGAAGCAGCCAGTCGCCCGCCTCGGACAGCGGGTCGTCCGGTATCAGGTCGGTACAGGAACAGGGAACCGCCGTTTGCAGCGGGCGAACCAGCGGCAGTATCGCCAGGATCAAGCCGGCCAGCCATTGCGCGTGGTCGAATTCGATGTTCATCCGGCGCTGCGTTCGATCTTGTGGTATTCCCGGCACAATTGTTCGAGCCAGTGCACGGAGTAGACAGCGCTTTCCAGGGTTTCCGTCTGAGTGAAAAAGATTTGTTCAGAAAGCCTGAAGAAAATGCCGGTTTTCTCGCGCATCGGCGCGAAGGCCGGGTGAGCCTTGAAAAAGCCTTCCAGTCCGTGGGCGAAAATGGATTCGCCGGCTGTTTGATTCAAGGCTCGATGAATCGCGAGCAAGGCATTCCGGTATTCCGGAGCCGACGCTTTTGCGTTCCGCCATCGCCTGAGTTCCCGGCGGGCCGCTGCAAACGGCATTCTTCGAGACCGCAAACCGGGCAGGAGACCTCTTCGCCAGGCTGCATAACCAACGACCGGGATCAGGGCCGCGCACAAGGCGGCAAGAATCCGCCAATGCGCGGTGACCGGAATCGGCGCGGGTTTGATGGCCGGACGGAGGGTAATTCCAGCATCCGGAATGTAGCCCGGGATCAGCGGAGATACCGTGATCAACGTATCGGGGCTATTGAATGTCAGGCTAAGGTTTTCATCGTAAACCCGGAACGGAAGGCCAGGGATCCGGCGGCTTTCGGATTCACGGATCGACGGGAAGATCTGGTAGAGGACAGCGATTTTGTAATGGGTCCTGTGTTCTTGTTCGATTGTCGCGATGTCGATTTCACGCAGGTCCAGCCATTTTTCCAGGCTCCCGGAGCGGGGCAGGCTGTCTTGCTCGAGCCGATAGGGTTTATCCAGGGCGAAACGGATTTCATGGCGGATCAGGTCGCCCATCGCATGTCCGAACGAGCGTCCGGCCTCGAGTCTCAAATCACGGACCGGGCCGGCGTGTGCGGACTCGGAACAAACGAGCAGGGAGAAGACCAGGAAAGGGAAACTGAGGGCAAAGCGCTTCGAGAAGCTCATCGGGTCGATTGAAGGCAATCGGGTTATCGAAGAAAGTAATGCGTCAATTCCTCGGGGTCGAAGGCATCCGTCACGAAAAACGGTTCCCGACCGAATTGGGCGCACAGCCTGGTGATCGAATCGCGACGCTGTCTGAATGCCGCGCGGATTTTTTCCCTTAAGGCCGGCCGCAATATCAGGAAGCGGCTGTTTCCGCTTTCTGGGTCACTGAAGCGGATGACGCCCCACTCGGGATGATCTTGTTCCCGGCTGTCCCAGAGTACCACGGGCACGACATCATGTGTCTCGAGATTCTCCAATAATTGATTCAGGATCGCGAGCGGAAAATGGAAATCCGAAACCAGGAAAACCAGCGATTTTTTCCGGCCGATCAGCGCTGCGGTTTCCAGGAGTCCACGAGCCGACCGTTCGTTTGGAATATGATTGTTCAAACGCTTCCACAATTCCTCGGCGATCGATTTGTACCATCGCAGGGGTATCCAAAAATTCGGGTCGATCCGTTCGCCGCAGCCGATAAATCCAAAAGGATCTCCGGTTCGAAACGCGGAATAGGCGGCGCAGGCGCTGAACCAAGCCAGGGTTTCATGTTTGTTGCGCGTGCCCGTGAAAGCCATCGACGCGGACAAATCGGCGAGTACATAAACCGGAATTGCGCTTCGCTGTCTGAAAGTTCGTACCACGAATTGTCCGAAAGGGTCGTTGAGGCTCGCGTGGATATCCAGATTTCGAGGGTCCGGATGCGAAATCAGCGGGGCATGTCCATGAAATTCGAAACCGCCTCCGGACTGCGTACTGTAATGGTGCCCCGGAATCGCGCTGTGTGAACGCCACGATACCTGGTAGTGAAATTCCACGAGTGTTTCCGGAGCCGAGCGGCGCTCGACGAATCGATCTTCGGCTCGCGCAGGGAGGGTTCGCCGGGTCAATTCACCGCTCCTGTCCAAGGCCGGGTCGGAGTCTGGAACAGCGTCGGGTTCCGCGTCATGACTCGTGTTCCGGGTAGCGGATCCCGGTAATCCAATAAAGAACCGGACCGCCAGGCGTGTCGACCCGGATTTCATCGCCCGCTTGTTTCTTCAGCAGGGCTCGCGCGAGCGGTGAGTCGATGCTGATCCAGCCCTTGGCCGGTTCGAATTCATCGGAACCGACGATCCGATAGGTCGATTCGATTCCCTCGTGGTTTTCCAAGGCGACCTCGGCTCCGAAGAAAATGGAATCGGCATCCGCGGGTGCTTTCGAGACCACGGTCAAGGCCGGCAGTCTCTTCTGCAAGTATCGAATCCGCCGGTCGATTTCGCGGAGTTCCTTTTTGCGATAGATATACTCGGCATTTTCGGACCGGTCCCCTTCGGCCGCGGCGGCCGCAAGCGCAAGGGTTACCGATGATCGCCGGAGCCAAAGGCTTTGCACTTCCTTCTCGAGCATCGCGTAACCGGCGGCACTGATGTAGGGAGACGAAACAGGGGAAGGAGGTCGATAACGCGCCATGGATACTCCGAAAAACGTTGTGCAAGCGAACCCGGAAGGTAGGTTTCCCTTTTGGTATTGTATCCGCGGCGGAGACTTCAGGCCAAGTTCCGGACGGTCATCCGGGACTTAGGACTCCCCTTGAATGTCCTATTCCGATCCCGCATAATAGCCGCCCCCGGCCCAGTCCGATGGGTTAACTTGAAGTCGATATCCATAGTCCAATGGTAAGCCGTGTCGGTCCCTCCGCAACGATACGCTGTGAACCCCGTCAGGCCCGGAAGGGAGCAGCGGTAGCAGCGGATTCGTGTGCCGGGGTGAGGCTGGCACGGCCTGCCTCCCTCCCGTCCAATCGATCGATCGCCTATACCGTCCTAATTTGATGCCTGGATTGTCATGACTTATCAGGTGCTTGCTCGAAAATGGCGGCCGCGGCGCTTCAGCGAGGTGGTCGGTCAGGAACACGTGCTCAGGGCTTTGACCAATGCGATCGTGCATAATCGGATGCACCATGCCTACCTCTTCACCGGGACTCGCGGGGTCGGTAAAACCACGATCGCTCGAATCCTGGCCAAGGCCCTGAACTGCGAATCGCGGAGCGGCTTCGATCCGTGCGGGGAGTGCGCGGTCTGCCGCGATGTGGACGCCGGGCGCTTCATCGACCTGATCGAGGTGGACGCGGCGTCGAGAACCAAGGTCGAGGATACGCGCGATCTGCTCGAGAATGTTCAATATGCCCCCTCGCGCGGCGGCTTTAAAGTCTATTTGATCGATGAAGTCCACATGTTGTCCGGGCACAGTTTCAATGCCCTGCTCAAGACGCTCGAAGAACCGCCGCCGCATGTTAAATTTCTGCTCGCGACGACCGATCCGCAAAAGATTCCGGTGACCGTGCTGTCCAGATGTCTGCAGTTGAACCTGAAGCGCTTGCCGCCGGAACAGATCCGGACTCAAATGGCAAGGATTCTTGCCGCGGAAAGCATCGAATACGAGGACAAGGCTCTGAACGCACTGGCGCTTTCGGCGGATGGCAGCATGCGCGACGCCCTGAGCCTCTTGGATCAAGCCATCGCGCAGGGCGCGGGGCGCGTTGAATCGCAATCGGTCGAGACGATGCTCGGCATTGCCGCCGAACAGCCGGTGATTGAAATTCTGTTGCGGCTTGCCAAGGGCGATGCGGCGGGCTTGCTCGATTGTGTGAACCAACTGGCCGATCTGACGCGCGATTTTTCGGAAGTCTTGCGGCTATTACTCGGACACTTGCATCGCTTGGCATTGTTTCAGGTGATTCCAGACCGGCTGGCTGCGGATGAATTCAACGAGAGTCTCAGGGGCCTGGCTAAAAAGATCCCGCCGGCCGATGTCCAGCTTTACTATCAGATCGGACTCGTCGGAAGCCGTGATCTCGATCTGGCCCCGGATGCACGCAGCGGTTTTGAAATGGTGTTGTTGCGCATGCTCGCATTCAAGCCGGCGGTTTTTCAAACCGGGCATGCATCGGCGGATCACGAAGCCGAGCAATTGGTCGCGCCGGACGCCGAACGGGATCCAGGACCGGATCATTGTTCGCTCGGCGAGGGTCCGGTGCCGCCGAACCCGCCGCGCGCAGACCCCGCCAGCCAACAGTGGCGGCAGATCATTCAGGCCATGACCGTGAACGGCTTGGCGAAGGAACTGGCTTGTAACAGTGTGCTCGACAGCGCGGATGATTCGCGCATCGCTCTGCTATTGGACCCGAAGCATCAGGGTCTGAGAAGCGAATTGATCGAGCAACGCCTCGAGAACGCGCTGCAAAATTATTATAAAAGGCCCTTGAAACTCAGCATTCGAATCGGTGCGCCGGGTATGGCGACTCCCGCACTCGAAATGGCCGCGGAACGCCAGGCGCGGCAGATTGCCGCGGAAACCTCGATCGCGAATGATGCGAACATACGGGCCTTGCGCGAAAATTTCGATGCCACGATTTTGCCGGGTACCACGGAACCGCGCGGTATTTCCTGAAAACTCTTAAATTCGGAGAGACATTATGAAAAACCCTCTTGGAGCCATGATGCAGCAGGCTCAGAAAATGCAGGAAGACTTTCAGAAAGCCCAGCAGGAACTGGCCGAAATGGAAGTGCATGCAGAGTCGGGCGGCGGTCTGGTCAAGATTGTGATGACCGGCAAGCGCGAAGTGCGTAAAATCGAGATCGACGAGAGTCTGGTGAAAGAAGACCGGGACATGCTGGAAGATCTGGTCGCCGCGGCCTTCAATGACGGCGTTCGGCGGGTGGATAAGATGAAACAGGAAAAGATGGCCAGTCTGACCGCCGGGCTGCAGCTTCCGGGCGGTTTCAAAATGCCTTTCTGACGCCGGTGCCGGGATCGGACTTGGTACATCGGCTCATGCAGAGACTTCGCTGCCTTCCCGGAGTCGGGCCCAAATCGGCCCAGCGCATGGCCTTGCATTTGCTGCAACGAGACCGCCAGGGGGCAAAACTGCTGGCCGAAACCCTGTTGGATGCGATCCAGCGGGTCGGTCATTGCGAATGTTGCAGGACTTTGACCGAAGACCAGCAGTGTCCGATTTGCCGGGATATTTCCCGCGATCCTTCGGTACTCTGTATTGTAGAGAGCCCTGCCGATGTGATCGCCGTGGACCAGGCGACCGTGTTTCGCGGGGTTTTTTTCGTTTTGCACGGTCATCTTTCGCCCTTGGATGGTATCGGCCCCGAAGAATTGGGCATGGCGCTGCTCGAGAAACGGCTCGAATCGGGGGGGCTGAATGAGCTGATTCTCGCGACCAGCACGACCGTCGAGGGGGAGGCGACCGCATTGTATATCAGTGGATTGGCCCGTTCATACGGGGTCCGCGTGACCCGGATCGCACACGGGGTGCCGCTAGGCGGCGAACTCGAATATGTGGACAGCGGTACTCTATTGCATGCATTCAGCGGCCGGAAAGAGATTTAACCGACAGCGACGGGAGGGTTCAGGGTGACCGATTGTATATTTTGCAAAATGGTGAAGCGGGAGATCAATCCGGACGTCGTCTTTGAGAACGACGAAGTCCTGGCCTTCAGGGATATCCACCCGAAAGCACCCGTACATGTCTTGGTGATCCCCAAACGGCATATTGAAACGCTCGACGAACTCGACGATCAAACCCTTGCGGGAGAGCTGCTGTTGAGCGCCCGGCGCGTCGCCGGACAGCTCGGATTGTCGAAGGGTTACCGGGTCGCAATCAATTGCAAGTCTGCGGGCGGGCAGGAAGTTTATCACCTGCATCTGCATATTCTCGGAGGGCGGCAGTTGACCTGGCCGCCGGGTTAGTCGACTTCATGAAAGCGCATGCGGATATGTGCGAGGCCTGGGGCGACTCTGTGCCGGCGCCGGGTCGCCGGATGGTCATATCAGCGTCACTCGGCGCGGCCTTGATTCGGGGCCTCTGAGGCAGTAGCCGGGCGAACCATTCAATCATTACGGCAAAGGTGCCCGGAAAAGGACTACGTTTACTCCTTCTCTTCTTGCCGTTGTTGCTTCAACCATGCCTGCCACACCGACAGCAAAACAGCCAGGATCACGGGACCCAGAAAAAGGCCCACGGCGCCGAAGGATGCAAGACCGCCCAGAACTCCGAACATCACGACCAGGAAGGGTACTTTGCTCGCACCGCTGATGACCAACGGGCGGATGACATTATCGATGGTGCTGACCGCGAAAATGCCCCACAGGAGCAGTCCGATCCCCTGCCAATATTGATTCGTGAAAATCAATAGGATACTGATGGGCAGCCAGACCAGCGTAGCTCCCATCGGAATCAGGGCCAACAGCGCGGTCATCGCGCCAAACAGCAGCGGCGCTTTAACACCGGCAAACGCGTAGCCGAATCCTGCCAGCAACCCTTGTCCCGCCGCTGCCAGCACCAGACCGTAGACGACGGCCCGCGTCGTGTTGCCGGCCGCCTGCAGATAGACATTCTGATATTCTCCGAGAAAACGAACCAATCCGAGATGGATTTGCCGGACTATTTCATCGCCGTCGCGAAAGCAGAAAAACACGGTAACCACGATCACTCCGAGCTTCAGAACATTATGCCCCAGGCCGCCCAGGAATTTGGCAATTTCTCCGATCCATTGCCGTACCAAGTCCGCGAGTTGGTCCGGCATCCCCGCCCGGTCGCCGGTCAAGCGATTCATCGCGTGCTGCACATAATCGCCAAGCCAAGGGATCCGCCGCAGAAATTCCGGAAGCCGATAATCATCTTGAGTAAAGTTATCCGTCACGGTTTTGTAGGCGATTTTAAGCTCATCCTGCAGCATGACGACCAGCCCGTACGCGGCCAGAGAGATTACTGCCGCAATAATGGCGGTCATCACGGCGGCGCTCACGGTCGCGTCGTTTTTGAGCCGACGCCTTAGAAAACGGTAAGGGGGCCACATGACATAGGCGATGATCAATGCCCAGGTAAGTGTAAGGAGATATTCGCGCAGCACGATCATGCCGAGTAACAAAAGGCCGGCCAATAAAACACCGGGAATGAAGTACCGTAGCCGATTTTTATTGACGAACTTAGCCATACTGTCTTGAAAGATACCCTGAGCGGCCGGAAGACATTCGTCCGTCGATCAGTCTGTTTCACCGTTGTGGCAGACGAGACGACGCCGGACATCCATCGGTTTCCCGGCGATCCGGAATGAAGCCCCGGGAAGGGGCTTTACGGCGGAAGCTTGTCCCGCAATTTCAGAAAACGTTCATAACGCTCGGCGGAAATCACTGCGTTCTGGACCGCGTGCGAAATTGCGCAACCCCGGTCGTCGCCGTGCCGGCAATCATTGAAACGGCAGCGACCCAAAAATGGCTGGAATTCCCGGTAACCGAAGGCAAGGTCGTTTTCCGTGGTTTCCGCGAGGCCGAAGATAGCGACCCCGGGACTGTCGATTAAATCACCTCCGTCCGGCAGATGGAACAGGGTGGTCGTCGTTGTCGTGTGTTTTCCGTGCAGTGTGCCTCGCGACAGTTCGCCGGTGCGCAGATTCCTGTCGGGTATCAAGGCATTGGTCAGAGACGATTTCCCGACGCCGGATTGCCCGGCGAGCATACTGGTATGACCTTTCAATTCCCTTTGCAACTGATCGAGACCGATTCCGCTTTTCGCACTGACTCGTATCGTGGTATAGCCGATGCCTCGGTAGAACGCCAAGGCCTGATCCAGTGCTTTCGGCTGGTTCGGGAGATCGGTTTTGTTGCAAACCAACAGCGCTTGAAGGCCGCGGTTTTCCGAGATCACCAGGTATTGATCGACCAACACAAGGTCGCAACGGGGTTCTGGCGCGAGCACGATCAGAATCTGGTCCAGGTTCGCGGCGACTGGACGGGTTTTCTCATCGCGCGCGGGCCTGGTCAATAACGATCGGCGTTCGAGTATTTCGACGACGCAACCGAGCCGGCCGTCTGCCGGTTCCCACAACACACGGTCGCCGACCGCCACGGTACCGATATTGCGGCGGGTATGGCACAGAATGGTTTCGCCGGACCCGTTTTCCACGGCGAGACTCTTGCCGAGATGGGAGATTACCAGGCCTTCCCGGGCGACCGCACGCTTGGCTTCAGGACCCGTCAAATGCGTCGCGTCCAATCCGGGCCATGACAATAAATCCCGATCACTTCGGCTTGGCCGTGGCGCCGGCTGATCGGGCTTCAGGCCGATTCGGGCGCGATGCCTTTCTCGGCGAGATTCGCAATCCGGATTGCAGCAGGCGGGTGACTGTAGTGGAATGCCATGTACAGCGGGTCCGGGGTCAACGTGGTTGCATTGTCCCGGTATAACTTGATCAAGGCACTGATCAATGAAGCCGGTTGCGCGAACATCGATGCGAAATCGTCAGCCTCGAACTCGTGTCTTCGTTGAACATAGGCGAACACGGGACGCAGAAATATTGTGAATACCGGAGATACCAGCACGAATAGAACCAGCGCGGCCGCGTTCGATGGCATATCGACCCCGAGCCCGGTATAGAACCAGTCCTGCCGGGAGATCCAGCCGAGTATGGCCAAACCGATCAAACTCAGCGCGGTGCCCGCGGTCAGCATTTTAATCACATGCCTGCGTTTGAAGTGCCCCAATTCATGGGCCAGGACCGCTTCGACTTCGTCCAGATTCAGGGTATTGATCAGGGTATCGAAGAAAACGATCCGCTTGTGGCTTCCGAAGCCCGTGAAGTAAGCGTTGCCATGCCCGGAACGCCGGGAGCCGTCCATCACGAAAATACCTTTGCTGCTGAAGCCGCAGCGTTCGAGCAATGCTTCGATCCTGGCCTTGAGTTCCTCGTTGTCGAGCACGGTGAACCGATTGAACAGCGGCGCGATCAAGGTCGGGTAAGCCCAGGTCAGGAACACATAGAATGTGATGAGGATCAGCCAGGCCAGTAACCACCACAGAGCCCCGACATCCCTCATTACCCACAGAACCACGATGACCAGCGGGCCGCCGAGTGCCAGAGTCAGCACCAGATGAAGGACCTGGTCGACCATGAACTGTCTGGGTGTCGAACGATTGAAGCCGAATTTTTCTTCGACGCCGAAAGTATGATAGATTGCCAAGGGCAATTCGACGAGTTGGAATATCAGCAAAATGCTCAGGATCAGGCCGGCGCCGCCGATAATCGGGGAAATTTCGACCGTTGACCAGGTATGGGCGATCAGGCTGATTCCTCCGCCGAGCGTAAAGAACAACAATAAAATGGCATCGAGGCTGCCGCTGAATTTGCTCAAGCGGTTCTTCGCAAGCGTATAGTCGGCCGCTTTCTGATGGATATTCAACGCGATTGATTCTTTGAACGCGTCGGGCACCTGATCTCTGTGTTTCAACACGTGCCGATCCTGGCGCCGGATCAGCCAGAATTGCACCGCGTAGGAACCGATCAGCGCAACGAGAAATAGATAAGTAAAAATGTTCATGATTCGAAACGCATTCGAGTAGGATTCTGCGTTACAGGGTAGCGTCTGCTACAATGGCTGGCAAGTCCAATTTTAATGGAATCACGATGGCACATGATCCGCTTAACCTGATTTGGATCGATCTGGAAATGACGGGTTTGGATCCGCTGCACGATTCGATCATCGAGATCGCAACCGTGGTCACGAATCCGCAGCTCGAGATCCTGGCCGAGGGCCCGGCTCTGGCGATCTATCAGACCGAAGAGGTACTGGAACGGATGGATGATTGGAATCGGAAGCACCATTCGAGCTCGGGGCTCATTGAACGTGTCAGAAAAAGCCGGATTACAGAATCGCAGGCCGAACGGCAGACGATAAAATTCGTGCAGGACTGGGTGCCGCCCAACCGCTCCCCGATGTGTGGCAACAGTATCTGTCAGGATCGGCGTTTTCTTTACCGTTGCATGCCGGACTTGGAACGATATTTCCACTACCGGAACCTCGATGTCTCAACCATTAAAGAGCTGGCCACACGCTGGGCGCCTGAACTGAACGGCCGCTTTACCAAAAAAACACTGCACCGCGCACTCGACGACATCAAGGAATCGATCGAGGAATTGGCCTATTTCAAAAAGCATTTCTTTGCAAATTGATCCGTGACGTCATATAGTGTCGCGGCTATGTATTAAAAATGATGCTTGCCGGGTTGGCATAAATGGTGCCGGGCACGGCGGCCGCGGGCCAGGTGGGAGTTGGGGTATTGATTCACGGCGGCGGTTTCCGCGGGGTTCAATTCTTTCGGGGGGAACGATGCTTAAACGGATTATCCATTGGATTTTCATCCTTGTATTCGCGGGTTTGGTCGGCTGCGCCGAGACGCCGGACAACTCCGCGGGTTCGAGCAACTCCGCGGTTTTAAACCGGATCGTCGCTAAAGGCAGCCTGGTTATGGGGACATCCGGCGATATGCCTCCGATGACCATGACGACCAAGGATAAACAAGTGATCGGTTACGATATCGATCTCGGCGAACTGATCGCGGATTCGATGGGGGTTAAACTCGAAGTCAAGGTGATGCCGTTTTCCGAGTTGCTTCCCGCGCTGCAGTCCGGCCGGGTCGACCTGATCCTGTCGGGTATGACCATTACTTCGCGACGCAATCTGAATGTCGCGTTCTCTGGACCCTATATGGTATCCGGCAAATGCATCCTGACCAAGGAGGAAACGCTCGCGAATGCGGACGAACCCTCGGATATCAATCGGGCCGATATCAAATTGGCGGTACTCAAAGGTTCGACGAGCGAAATCTTTGTCGAGACCCTGATTCCCGATGCGCAATCGATTGCCAGCGAGAATACCAACGAGGCGGTCGATGCGGTTCTGAAAAACAAGGCCAATGCATTGATTGCGGATTACCCGGTGTGTGTAGTGACCATGCTGCGCTATCCGGATCAGGGGCTTATTTCGGTATTATCGTTGCTGACTCAGGAACCATTGGGCATCGCGCTGCCCGCTGATGCTCTGTTGATCAACTGGATGGATAATTTTCTTCACAACATGACCTTAACCGGTCACCTCGAAGAACTTAAATCCAAGTGGTTCGAGGACGATTCCTGGCTCGCGAAATTACCTTGAGAGCACTGCCTGAATTGGCGCAATTGCGGACGATTGATCTTGCGAATAGGAATGGTTTCCACCGGGCGGGTTTTAGCGGTATACTGAATACCACGGTTTACTATGGATTGCCGAACTTGACGATAATCAAGAACCTTTGTTTTCGGATAGGCATTCTGCTCCTGTTGTTTGGCGTCAATGTGACTGCTGCGGTTTATGCGGCCGATGCTGATGAACTGGTCAGCTCCGCGGAGGTGACGCTCCAGCACTTCAGGGATGACCCTGAAATGGCCAGGTTCAGATCGCTGGCGAAACATGCGAAGGGGATTTTTATCGCTCCCAAGGTATGGGAGGCAGGAGTGGGAATTGGCGGCTCAGGGGGCAAAGGGGTGCTTTTTACACTGGATAAAACCAGCGGACAATGGCTGGGTCCGGCTTTTTATTCTTTGGGATCTGCCAGTCTGGGGCTCCAATTGGGTGTGCAGATGTCGGAGATCGTGTTACTGGTCATGAACCAGAATGGTATCAACGCGATGCTCGCATCAGGTCTGAAGTTGGGGGCGGGGGCGAGCGTCGCCGCGGGTCCTGTGGGCAAAGGGGCAGCAGTCGCAACCGCTGATATTCTATCGTATTCCAGATCGAAGGGGGTTTATGGAGGTGTCTCATTGAATGGCGAAATTCTCGCTGTAAATAAGGAGCTTAACCTGGCTTATTACGGCAAGCCCATGGATTCTGTTGATATTCTGGTCCGAAACAGCGCGCCGCCTGCGGAAAAGTCGCTTTCCATATTGGCTTTGGTCGGCAGGGTTTCTGAAGGTCAATAAATGGATTAGACTGGACCGGGGTTTCCTTAAATGGTTTTATCTGCTACTATTTGAACGATTTTAAAGAAATCGCCTTAATTAACGTCGCTATGGGGTTTATTTACAAGCGAAAGCAAGATACAATTGTGATCAGAGCAATAGCATGCTTGTTTCTCTAATCATTTTATCGATCGGTTAATTTAGAGTTTATAGAGAAGGAGTGCCAAAGTGAAAAAAATTATTTCTGTAGTTGGGGTGGGAATTGCTTTAGCCGTGGGAGGCTGTGCACAAGTTCCTTCTAGTAAAATACAGGAACTTGATAGTTCAATTTCTCAAACCTTGGGGACGAACTTCGGAACGTTCGCCTACAACAGTAAGGTATGCGCGGATGAACTTTATCACGCGAATATTCACCTGTCGGAAGGTAAGAGAGTCAGTGGTAAATTCATGAACAGCGGCGAAAAGGAAATTGACGATGGAATCGTTCATGCGAATGAAGCATCAGGACTCTGCGCGAAGGCCGAGGCGGCTCTGAGCGCCTATATCGATGAAAAGCTGAAAGGCTTGGAAGGTGGCCGTGAAATTGCCGCGAGCGTGCAGTTGGACGGTGTTTTCTTCGCTTTCGATCAATACGATTTGAATGCTGAGTCCAGGGCCTTCCTGGATTCGATGTATTCGAATCTCGAGTCCCGCGGGTTCCCGATGGTTGAAATTGCAGGCTACACCGACAGTGTCGGTTCCTATGATTACAACCTGGGATTGTCCCAGAAACGTGCTCAGTCCGTGCTTGAATACCTGGTATCGCTGGGGGTTCCGGCGGATAAGTTGAGTTCGAAGGGCTTCGGCCCAGACGACCCGATCGCATCGAATGACACCGATGCGGGCCGTGCGCAGAATCGGCGCGTCGAACTGCACATTTTCAAATAATGTAGTGGCTTAATTCGTATTCAAACTGTTTCAAAAAGCGAAGCGCTCACGAGCGCTTCGCTTTTTTTTTCCGAGGTGCTTTCGCGATGGCCACGGATGATCCCAAACTTGAAGTAGACTTGGATCCCTCGGGCGGCCTGCTCGTCCATCTGCGCGGGGTCTGGGTAAAGGACCAAGTCATTCCGGATATCCGGGACATTACGAATGCATTCCAGAAAAACCACGACGTTCAACGCTTGTCGTTCGACTCCGAGGAAATCGCGCGCTGGGATAGTGTCCTCCTGACTTTCCTGGTCAAGCTATGCAGGGTCTGCAACGAAAAGGGCATCGAATGCGATACCCGTGGCTTGCCGGACGGAGTCTTGAAGCTGATCCACCTTGCATTCGCGGTCGCCGAAGCGAAGCAGATTCCGCATGAGTCCCGGAATAGAACGGCTTTGTATCGCATCGGTGAACGATTACTCGCGAATCGGGCGAATGCTCAAAAGCAATTGTATTTTCTGGGCGAAACTTGTCTGAGTTTATCGCGGTTTTTCACCGGCAGGGCTCGATATCGAAGCTCCGATATTTGGTTGTTCATCGAAGAATGCGGGCCCCGGGCTTTGCCCATCGTGACATTGATCAGCGTGCTGGTCGGTTTGATTCTGGCTTTCGTCGGATCTGTTCAGCTTACCATGTTCGGCGCGCAGATCTATATCGCGAATCTGGTCGGTCTGGGCATGGCCAGGGAAATGGGAGCCTTGATGACCGCCGTGATCATGGCCGGGAGAACCGGAGCTGCCTTCGCTGCTCAGTTGGGCAGCATGAAAGTCAACGAAGAAATCGACGCATTGAAAACGATGGGAATTTCTCCGGTGGATTTCCTGGTCTTGCCGCGCATCATCGCGCTGGTTTTAATGATGCCCTTGCTTTGTCTGTATGCCGACTTTATGGGAATTTTGGGCGGCATGCTGGTCGGTGTCGGGTTGCTCGATTTGTCTTTGACGGAATATTACACGCAAACCGAAGCGGCGCTCGCGATGCGCGATTTCAACGTCGGCCTGTTCAAAAGCGCGGTCTACGGAATTTTGGTCGCGATCGCCGGGTGCATGAGAGGAATGGATTCCGGACGAAGTTCCGCGGCGGTCGGTGAAGCCGCGACCAATGCGGTCGTCACGGGTATCATCTGGATTATCGTGTCGGATGCGATCCTCACGGTGATTTATAACGCCTTCGGGGTGTAATCGTGTAATATGGAAGGCTGCACTGCTTCGGATCGATCGCCCGCGCGGATAAAAGTCGCTGATTTGACATTGGCTTACGGCGAGCAAATTATTCAGCGCGATCTGAGTTTTTCGATCAGGCAGGGTGAAATTTTCATCATCATGGGCGGAAGCGGCTGCGGCAAAACGACCCTGTTGAAGCATCTGATCGGTCTGTTGCGCCCGAACCGGGGAAAGATATTTTACGATGACCGTAGTTTCTGGGACACGCCCGATGCAGAGCGCGACGAAATCATCCGGCGAACCGGAATTCTGTACCAGAGCGGCGCCTTGTGGTCCTCCTTGACTCTGGCCGAAAATGTGGCGCTCCCTTTGGCCGAATACACCAATCTGACGCGCGATGCGATCGATGAGATCGTTTCGATGAAACTCGCGCTGGTGGGTCTTGCCGGATTCGAGGATTACTACCCCTCTGAAATCAGCGGCGGCATGCAGAAACGAGCCGGTCTGGCCAGGGCCATGGCGCTGGATCCGGAGATCCTTTTTTTTGATGAGCCTTCCGCGGGCTTGGATCCGGTGAGCGCCAAACGTCTCGATGATTTGATCGTGGAACTCAAGGAAAGCCTCGGTACAACGATTGTAGTGGTGACCCATGAACTGGCGAGTATCCTGACGATCGGCACCGACTCGGTCTTTTTGGACAACGAGTCGAAAACCATGATCGCGGGCGGCCATCCCCGGAAATTGCTGAATGAATCGAAGGATCCACGGATTCGGACTTTTCTGACCCGTGGCGGGGGATCGCTCGATTGATGAATAATACCCTCCTTCCCGAATCTACTTGAGCAGATGAGCAAGCAGGCCAATCCAACCTTGATCGGCGCCTTCGTGGTCGGCGCGATCATTCTGGTCGTTACGGCCATCCTGGTATTCACGGACAGTAAACTGTTCACCGAACAGAGCCGGTTCGTGATTTATTTCGAAGGCAGCGTGAACGGGTTGAAAGTGGGTGCGCCGGTTAAACTCAAGGGGGTCCACGTCGGTCAGGTAACCGATGTGCATGTGGAATTGAATCTCGATAAAGCGGTCGTAAGAACTCCGGTTTTTATCGAGGTGGACATGAATTCGGTGACCGTCGAGACGAGCGATGATCCGGAGGCAGTGTCCGACATGACCTATGTCTCCCTGATCCGGCATGGTTTGAGGGCGCAATTGAAATCGCAGAGTCTTTTGACCGGACAATTGTATATCGAAATCAACTTTTATCCCGATAGCCCCATCAACCTGGTCGGAGGAAGATCGAAATACGCGGAAATTCCTTCCCTGCCCTCGGAAACGGATGAGATCTTCAGCGATATCGGCATAGTCATCGGTAAACTGAAAAATCTGCCGCTGGAAGAGTTTTTCTCCAGTCTGGTGGTCACGGCGAACAGTCTGGAAAAGTTGGTGAATTCCCCGGATGCCGCCAGGAATCTCCGGCAGATCGGAGAGATCCTGACGACGCTGAACGCGATCGCGAGCAAATTGAACAGGCAGGTCGATCCTCTGGTCGGAGAACTGACCACAACCGTAAGCGACACCAGAAAACTGGTTAACACCGTCAACGATCAGGTTGTACTGCTTACGAAAAGCACCGACAAGACTCTGGCACAGACCCAACGATCATTGGCCGCAATGGAAAATGTCGCGGGTGAAGATTCACCGCTTTACGTGGACTTATCGAATGCGCTCGAGGAACTATCCGACGCGGCCCGGTCGATGCGGAGTCTGGCCGACTACCTGCAACGAAATCCCGACGCTATTCTGTTCGGTAAACCGGGTCATTCGGAGGATTAGCGGTTCAGGCCGTGCAATCGCCATTTTGTGGATGTTTTCATCACGTTATTGAAAACTTTTCAAAATCTCCTATGCTTTGATTTAAATAAGGCACGCAGTTTGGTAACTAACCGCCGCTAACAAAAACAGCAGTTGCGAGTGCTGCACGGTCATGCTTCGTAACAGGCTGAATGCCCATCGATTACGGGCAATCAAACGGGGATATGGACGAATAGGGACGTGAGACGAATAGCAAGGCGCATTGTTTGCGAGAACACCGGGACATCTGGCGGGTTTTAGCGCGAGACCCGGTCGGATGCCGCCATCCGTCTGGCATACTGACGGTATGATCCACGAATCTATAGCCTGCATGACGGTTTTTGCTTTGCTGATACTCGCCTGTCCGGCAATCGTAGCCGTGGAGTTCTACAGGCACCGCCGCTATATTCATCGTTCGGGGCTCGGATTCGGGTTCCGGATCCTATTGGTCGGAATCTGCTTCATCGCTTTCCTCGGTGTGGCGATATCCGGTCAGGAATCGATCTCCGGCGCGCAGTCCGGCTTTTCGAGCTGGATGAAAGATTTGCATCTGGCCGCGTATTCGGCGCTGCTTGGCGTTGTCTGCATCGCCCTCGGCTTCGCCGTTACGTTAAGAATCCTGATCGGAAAGCGATCGAATAACCGGTCGCATCCGGAGAACTGCCCGCTCGCACAGCGCCGGGAAATTGCCGGTTCGACCTCGTTCTCAAGCCCCGCGGCAGATCACGGGAAGGCAATGCAGGAAGCGCTGGCACACAGCGAAGAACGATTCAGCCAACTCGTCAACCTGCTGCCCCAAACGGTATTCGAGGCATCGCTTCAGGGAAAGGTGCTGTATACCAACCCGGCCGGCTTTGAAATGTTTCAGTTTACCCGGGCGGAAGTCGAGAAGGGCCTGAAAATCAGTGACTATTTCGATCCCGCCGACCGGCAAAGGGCGATCGAAAATTTCGCCAGGATAGCGAAGGGCGAGTCTATCGGACCAAACGAATATACCATGGTTCGCAAGGACGGACGGTCCTTGTCGGCCATTATCTCCAGCCGTCCGATTTTTTGCGGTAACCAGGTCGTCGGCGTACTCGGCGCGATTTTCGATATCACTGACCGCAAGCGCACCGAACGGGAGTTGCAGGATTCTCAGTCCATGCTCAGAAATGTACTGGATACGATCCCGGTTCGGGTTTTCTGGAAGGATGGAGATTCCAACTTTCTGGGCTGCAATATCCAGTTTGCAAAGGATGCGGGTTTCGACTCACCCTCGGAGATCATCGGAAAGAACGACTCGGAGGTCGTTCCCGGCAGTAAAGCCGAACGTTACCGCGCGGACGATCTGATCGTGTTGAACAGCGGTATTCCAAAATTGAATTATGAGGAAACACGCATTGGCCGAAGTGGCGAGGGTTACCGCTGGCTCAGGACCAATAAGATTCCGTTGTTGGACACGGAGGGCAAGATTTTCGGGGTGTTGGGCTGTTATGAGGACATCACCGAATCCAGAATGCTGTCGCAGGAACTGGAATACCTGGCCAGTCATGATGCCCTGACCGGTCTCGTGAACCGCCGCGAATTCGAACGGCGTCTGGAGCGGGTCCTGGAAACCGCGCAGCATGAGCAGTCGTTTCATGCCTTGTGTTATGTGGACCTCGATCAATTCAAAGTGGTGAACGATACCTGCGGCCATCCGGCCGGTGACGAACTGCTGAACCAGCTCGGAACCGTATTGCAGAATCAGGTCCGGCAACGGGATACGCTGGCCCGGCTCGGCGGGGACGAATTCGGCGTGCTCATGGAACATTGCTCCCTGCAACAGGCTGAAATCGTGGCCAACAAAATCCGCCTTGCCGTTGCCGAGTTCCGCTTCACCTGGGAAGGGCGGAGTTTTAACATCGGGGCCAGCATCGGAGTGGTTCCGATCGACGCGTCGAGCGGGACGATTACCGAACTGCTGGTCAAGGCCGACTCGGCCTGCTACGCCGCGAAGGATATGGGACGCAACCGGATCCATGTTTACAGCGAGGATGATCTGGATCTGGCTAAACGCCGCGGAGAGATGCAATGGGTATCGAGAATCCATGAGGCGATCGAGAAAAACCGTTTCGTCCTCTATGCGCAGCCGATCGTTCCATTGGGCCTGGAAGACGGGCAGGGTAAACACTGTGAGATATTAACCCGCATGGTCTCCGAAGAAGGTCAATTGATCCTTCCGGGTGCCTTTTTCCCGGCCTCGGAACGTTTCAATCTTTCCCCGCGATTGGACCGCTGGGTGGTTGAAAACACTCTGAATTGGCTGGCATCCAATCCGGAACGATTGAGCGGTCTATCGATGTGTTCGATCAACCTGTCTGGTCATTCGCTCGGTGATGAGGAGTTCCAGAATTTCGTAACGGAGCTACTGGGCAGATTGAACATACCGCCTGAAAAAATCTGTTTTGAAATCACCGAAACCGCGGCGATTTCGAATCTTACCCGCGCGATCCATTTCATCCGCGCACTGAAGGAACAAGGGTGCCGCTTTGCCCTGGATGACTTCGGCAGCGGATTATCCTCGTTTGCCTACCTGAAGAATCTGCCGGTTGACTATCTGAAAATCGATGGGATGTTTATTACCGATATTCTGGACGATCCCATCGACTTTGCGATGGTCCGGTCTATCAATGAAATCGGCCAGTTGATGGGAAAGAAGACCATCGCGGAATTCGTCGAAAGCGATGCGATCAGGCACAAGCTGCAACAGATCGGAGTCAATTATATTCAGGGCTACGCCGTGGGTCCGCCGGTTCCGCTGGATCGGATCGATGAGTCTCTGCATCTCCATTGACCTGCCGCGATCGGAAGATCGGCCGTGGCCTGGCCACTGACTCACGCGGACAACTTCATTACGAATGACGGCTCCTTTCCCTACCAGGTTCTGACTCTTCCGGTATCGATGTGCACGAAATCCGATTTTCGATAGTAACCCACGCCGCCCTGCTGCAGGGCAACCGCAAGATTCCGAAGCATTCTTGTGCTGATGTCCGGCAATCGAACGTCAATCGCCTTTCCCTGCATGTGCAGACTTTTTCGGGCAACTCCTCTCGTTTTTCTTCGCAACAAGTGGTTGGTCGCGGGCGAGCGATAACCCGAGATAACCTGAAAACAACCTTGACCGGGACAATAGCGACGGATGGTATGTAATATATCGAACAATGCCGGATCGATCGGGTGGGTCTCGTCGGTACGATGATCGCGCAGGAAATTCCGGATCTCCGACATGGCGTCCGGAAGGTAATTGCCGCCCGAAAAATAAACGATATCGAGCTTTTCTTTGGTATGCGTATGGAGAAAATTGAGCCTTCGTTCGGCGGAAAATCCGGCAATCGCATTGATTGGTGCGGCCAGCAATCCCGCGGCGGAAATACCGGCAAGGTTGCAAAGAAAAGAGCGGCGGCTTAAGGGTGGTACATTCATCGTGTTTTACAATCCTGTAATTTCCGGGGTGAATCGAAGCGAGTCGAAGATCGAATATCGATAAGTCTAGCAAATACCCGCCCCTTCGTTTGACCGGTATCGGATTGCCCGAGCGGCGCATTGATCGACTCTCGACTTTCGATTCACCTCGCCGGTTTCCGGTTATTCTATGCGGATTCGCTGTCACTTGGATTCCAGTTATAATTTTCCCGGGATTTAAGCTCGCGCTGAAAATCAGCGGTCATGATGCCTTAAGTGTTTAGTTTGTATCGAGCTGTTTCGATTTTATACCGTATTCAAGCCGTTGCGGCAATGTTTCAGATATTGAATTCAAAGTTCGGAATTCTGATGACAATCCTCCTATACTCGTCGATCGATTGAATGATTGCATTCAACTCCCGATTCGTGCGATCCGCAGTCCAATTTTCCGTCATCTTGGCAGCAATTTTATGAAAAAGACTTTTTTTGTGCTCATCGGATTGTTCACGTTCGCGATTGCCAGGGCACAGCCGGATGAACCCGCCCACGACCTGGTGCATGTATTCAAGCTGGCTCTGGAAAACGATCCGAAATTTCAACAGGCGAGGGACGTCCGTCAGGCCGCGCTCGAATCCAAGCCGCAGGCGATCGCTAAATTACTGCCTTTGCTAAGAGCAAGCGGCGGCACCAATTGGAACTATCTGAACAATCTAAAACAGGGCTTTCAGGGATTCGGGTTGCAGCGATATTGGGACCATACTTTCGACGTGAATCTGAGCCAACCGCTATTCCATTGGGATTATTGGGTCCAGCTCAGCCAGTCCGAAAACCAGATCGCCCGGGCCGAGGCGGAATACCAGGACGCGGTCCAGGACTTGATGGTACGCACGATCCAGGCTTATCTCAATATATTGTTGGCGAAGGATACGCTGAGATTCGCGAACGCCGAAAAGGAGTCCCTCGCGCGCCAGCTCGAACAGGCTCAGCAGCGCTTCAATGTCGGCCTGATCGCGATTACCGATGTACTGGAGGCCCAGGCCGGATTCGACGGCGCCAGGTCGCGTGAAATCTTTGCGGAAAACAATCTGAACAATTCGATCGAAGCGCTGCGCGAAATAATCGGTGAATACGAGGGGAGACTCGTCCCCTTGCCGGAAAACATACCGTTGATGAAACCGGAGCCGCTCGATATCAACCAATGGGCCTTCTCCGCGGACAGCCAGAATCTCAACATTATCGCGGCCCAGAATCAAGCCGAGCTGGCGCGGAAAACCATCGAGCTGCAGCGCAGCGGGCACTTTCCAACCGTGGATGTGATCGGAAATTACCGGCTTCAGGATGACAATTCGACCTTTGGCCTGCGCGGCGATATCGGCACCGTCGGAGTTCGGGTGACCTTGCCGATCTATGAAGGCGGCGCGGTGAATTCCAGAACGCGCCAGGCCTTGCATAATTTCAATGCCGCGAAAGATAACCTGCTGGTAGTCCGGCGTCAGGTGGCCCGTCAGGTCAAGGACGCCTACCGCGGGGTCATTTCGACCATCAGCCAGGTTGAGGCGCTGAAAGCCACGGTTAAATCCTCGATGAGCGCCCTGGAGGCGACCACTGCCGGTTTCGAGGTCGGTACCCGGACCATGGTCGACGTCGTGAACGAACAACGCAATCTGTTCCAGGCGCAGAATACTCTGTCGGAAGCCCGTAATAAATACATCCTGAACTGGGTATCGCTGAAAGAATCCGCGAGCAATCTCTCGGAAACCGATATCCAGACGCTGAACAATATCCTGCATGGGAGTTCCGGCCGTGAATCCGGAGCCGAAACGAACGAGGCCATGTGAAAAGCCTTATCTGCGGGCTTGATCATTGAGCATCCGGGTGCGCTATGCGCACCGCACAGCTGCTCAATGGAATCTCGCTGCATAGTTACCTTCAATGTAACTTCGTTGCTCTTGAATCTTCTGCAAGGTAAGTACGGACATCCCCGCTTCAGGCGATCTTCCCGCGCGAGTCTCAAGTGATTCGACGCTGGTTCCTGCGTTCCAACAATTGGTTTTCCAAGCGATGGAAATAGGTGAAAACCACGTAGAGGAATGTTCCGGCCAGCGGTAACGCAAAATACCAGTGCTTTTTGGCATAGGCCAGTACAACAAGGATCTCTTGGCCGAAGATATAAGCCGGGGTGATGGTCACGGCCGCCCAGACCAGCGCACTGATCAGGTTGATCACGGCAAATTTTTCACCCGAATACTTGGTGATGCCGATCGAAATCGGAATAACGGTGCGCAGCCCGTACATGTAACGCTGGACGAAAATAATCGGCCAGCCGTATTTTTTCAGCAACAGGTGGGCGATCGCAAACTTTCGCCGTTGGGTATGGAGCTTGGTTTGTATGAACCCCTTGTTGAAACGTCCGATGTAAAAATAGATCTGATCGCCCGCAAAGCCGCCCAATCCCGCGACCAGAACCGCCACAGGGTATGACATGTCTCCCGTATGGCACAGGACACCTCCCATGATCAGGCCGGTTTCGCCTTCCAGTATGCTCCACAGGAACAGGATGATGTATCCGTATTCCTTGAGCCATTCAATCAGTAGTTCTTCCAAGCTTTACCTTGCAAAAAGAAAATCAATGCAGCGTGTTCGGATCAACCGGGCGGGATTCCGGTTCGCTTCGGGGACGTGAGGATCGTGCCTTCCCAAGTCATGCGAAAAAACATGCAGCGCGGTGTTGCGGAGCCAACGCGCTCGGAAGGAACGACATGCACAGGCGCTTAACCCGATGAACCAGAAAATGCATGCGCCTTTTTAGTTGGGCGGAAATGTACGCAAAGACCGACGAGGTGTCAATAACGGGAATAAAGAATCTCGGCGATGGAGACACCTGCGGGAAATGTCTCCCTTTTAGAAACCGCTGCCCGATGAAGCGGTTGGCGGGACTCGATCGGTCTTGATTGACAACTCAACCATGCCATACTACATTTCAGATCGATGAAATAAGTCATTCGATTTTCCTGTTCGCGTGCTTTCTTGCTGATCGCTCTCATGCCGCGGCACCGTGCTACGGAGATTCCTCGCCGGCCGCCGGCGCGAGCCTGCAAGCCTGGCTCGGAGCCTTTCTGCTTTCGGTAAGCGGCCGCACGGCCCGCATCGAGCGCTTGGTGGAACAGCGTACCCGCGAATTGAGCTGCGCTCATGGCTCGATCGAAGAGAGCGAGCGGCGCTTCAGCACACTCGCGAATGCGGCGCCGGGCTTCAGGACTTGACTCGAAGAATGCATTTTTGAAATCGATTCGACAAGCCTTGCGCGGATCGATTCGCCGGCCGTGAGCAAGCCTTGCAATTCCTGCCCGGATATTTTGTAATCCTTCAAAATCGAAAGATCCGGCAAGGGCGGCTGGATTTTTTGATCGCTCGACAGGCCCGACAGGATCACCTTGCTGGTTAGATCCGAGGAAAGGCGGCGTTCCCGGATTTGGATGTCCAGCGCATTCCCGCAGACCGGACATTGTCCGTCGCGATGCGGTTTATTGCCTTTCCAGGTACAAGCGGCGCAGGCGCAAACGTAAAACTTCATGCCTTGCTCCAGAACCGCAGGCGACCGGGGAATGACGGGGCTCCGGCTCGTTGAACGGCTTTTAATCCGCGAACGCGCAATTCGCTTGTGGTTTTGACCGCCGGATGGGCGGCGCGCGCCTTGACCAGGCCGCGCAGGGATTCGCCGCCGGAAACAAGAAACCGTTTCCACGAAGCCGTGATCTTGTGGTAGGTCGTATCCGATACGAAATGCACGCGGTTGAAGATACGAAGTTGCTGATGCACGCAGGCCGCGCTCGGACGGCTCAGCGGATTTTTGTGCAGCATGGCTTGAATCAGCGTCATCAGCGGCGCCAGGCTGGTTTGAAGGGGTTGCGGCAAGGTCGGTCTGACATTGTCCAGAACCGCTTCGCCGGGATAGGCATGACCGGAAGGAGAAATCGGCAAGGCGCCGCTCAGATATTCGCAGAAGGTAAGCCCGAGCGAAAACACGTCCAGCGATTGCAGTAGCGCGGGACATCGATTTCGCCGCGCCCGGTGATCGTGAGTCAACCAGGCGACCATTTCCGGCGCCCAATAGCGCTGGTCTCCGACCAGTTCATCGGGAAGGGGCGGATGTCCCATATAAAATCCCGCGTCGAAATCGATCAGGTGCGCGATCATTCCAGCCCCGGCGCGCTGCAGCAAGAAATTTTCCGGTTTGATATCCGCATGAATGAAACTCGAGGTTTCATGCAAGACTTTGAGCGAATAGGCGGCGGACAATAAAACCAGCATCTGCTTGCGCGCGGGCAATGCGGACACGCTGCTCTGATTCGCGTAGACCTTTTTCGTGATCTTGAAATAAGTCCCGTCCTGGCGGAAAAAATCGATACCACGTACCAGGAAATTTGCATTGCCGCATTCTTTCAGGGTCGATTCGACGCGCAGCATGCGTGTCTCGAATGTCTGGCAGCGCGCACGTTTACGGGCCTTGGAGATTTCCGATCCGGGTCCCTCCGGATCCGGAAAAACCGGGCTCAGATAGCACTTCACAAAATAATCGAAGCCGTCCTTCTCGGCAAAGGCCCACATCGACATCCCGGCGTCGGACGAAGTCATGTCCGTCGTGAGCGTATAACCCTTGAGCCGGCTGCCCGCGGTCAGGTGGATTGCCATAGGGATTTGAACCAGCGCCAAAAAAATTCCAGCCAAACCATGAACTTTTCCCCGAACGGAAGCCCGCAGGCAAAACCGGCGAGCCAGGCCAGTCCCGGGATCGACCAGCGTGAATCAAGCCGGGAAAGCATCCGTGATCGAGATTGCACAGGACCCGAGAACACGATCGTCCTAGCCGCCGGATTCTCCGGCTTCGCCAGGACGCTGTCCGAAAGCAGGTCTTTGCCTCCGACGGGGATGCTTTCGTACGTCGTCTTATAAATCGAAGTCCAGATTTCCTTGGCCTGCAATCCCCGTTCGCGTTCCGCTTTCAGACACTCTTGGAGCGCGCCTCTGGTCTCCGCCCGCAGTTTTTGGAACTCCTTGAAGTCCAAAAGCTTCAGCGGAAAGGCGACCAGAGAGGCATCATCCGAAAGCAGCGGTTGCAACGCGAAGCGAAACCGCTCGATCCACTCCTTCCAGGATCCACTCTGCTCCAGCGCCTGCTGCAGCGCCGCTTCGAAGCCCCAGGGACTGCGCCACTCGGAATAACAGCCGTCGGTGCACGCGATCACGACACCGGGGCAATCCAGGTTCAGTTCGCGTACATGGATCCGCCATTCGCGTTCCATGCTCGCGGCAAGAAACCGGGACATCGGCGGCGGATCGAAAATCGAATCGAATGCATCGGCCCCGGCCAGATTATCGTCCCGGGTCAATTGGTGCAGGCCCTCCCGGCCCAAAAAATAAATCCGGGAATCGCCGATCCAATAACACTGGATTCTTGTGGTCGATCGAAGAGGTCTGGCGTCCAGGACCACGAGCGCCAACGTCGTTGCGAGTTTATGACGACCCAGCGTCCCGCGGATCCCGCTCGGCTCCAAGCGGGTTTCGGCGAGGTGCCTGAGCCGTTTGAATATGGAATTGGTCAGCGCTTCAGCATCCGGATGCTCTGCGGGAGCCGCGCGGCGGAAGACGTCCGCCGCAGCCTTCATCGCGGTTGCCGATGCGATCTGTCCGCCGCTTCGACCGTCAAAACCGCGCGCATAGCCTCCCAAGCCGTCCGCGACTCCCAGCAAAACGCGCCCTCCGGATAGCTCGGTCAGAATCGGAAGCGCGTCCTCGCAGCGGCCTTGATCCTGTTTTCCATCGGCATCCTGCGCGGCCGCACAGCGGAAGTATGCGCCTGGTTCCGTGAGCGGCATGGGATCTTCAGAGCCGGCCATCGCAGCGGGAAGCCGGCACTTCGATACGATTACGCCGGGGCGCAAGCGATTCAAGGGGACCCTGGCTAGATGCTGTTGGCGATCGCTTCGAGAATCGTGTCCATATCGTGTTCCGCGAGCCCTTCGCCGGCAATCGACGGGAAGTAAATCGTCTGGTCCCAGTTATGGCCGATCTCGTTCCATGGAGGCTGGTCCGGCGCATACAACAGCAGACGGCGGCTCGCGACCGGCAATTCATCCCAGGCATCGGTCAGTTCATCGAGACTGGCCGGCATGTGTTCCGGATAGTGCTGCGGCGGCGACTCCTGCGCCTTTTCCAGCGGATGGGCGGTCGCGTCGGTCCAGACCACGATGATGCTGCGTTTCTTGGAGCGGGAATTCTTGTACCACGGTGACTGGATCGCGAGCGCCAGGGCTTCGAGCCCGCTTTCCGGCTCGTCTCCGCCGCCGTCCGCCCACAATTCATTGACGAAGGCCTCGAACTTGTGGGCTTCGGTTTCCATATCGACAAATTCGGGCATTTCCCGGATCGCATCTTTATCCGCCCAAAAATCCCGGTAGGAAACCACGCGCATCCGCAAGCGATCGATCGATTTCTTCTTCCCTTCCATGCGCGCCAGAATTTTTGCGTGGAACTCGAGCGCCCGGGACTTGACCCGGTTGATGACCGGCCGCATGCTGCCGGTACAGTCGATGACCAGCACGATATCAACAAAATAGGCGATTTTAGTAGCCATGACCCCCTCGGATTGCGGTCTTCCCGCTTGATTTGTTTTTGTATGCAGTAAACTGGAAAATGGGCCGGGCGCTGACAGGCCTCCCGGATCCAATTTTACAGCAAAAGCCAATATTTCCTAAGAAAAGATCGACATCCGATGTCACGACACAGACCAGAATCGAATTTTTCGATTCTGCGGCAATGCCCGCCATTCGGTCAAGGCGGCCTTTACCGGAACTAAACGCTTTATGAGGCGGCCCGTGTCCGGATAAACTAAGCCGCGCGGGTGAACCGGTTTTCCATGAGGTACTCTTGAGCAAACATTCACCCGGAACGGCATCCCTGGAATTGATATGGCGGACAACGACCAAAGAATCATTGTCGGGAGCGAAGAATGGTGTTCATTCGATTCGCTCGGCGTACCGTTGATCAAAGCCAGGGTCGATTCGGGCGCCAAGACCTCGTCGATCCATGCCTTCAATATCCACGCATTCAAGCGCAATACCGTTCCCTGGGTCAGTTTCGAAGTCCATCCCTTGCAGAACGACCGGCGCACGGTGGTGCGCTGCGAACATCCCGTTTTCGGTAAGCGCACGGTCAAGAGTTCGAACGGGACCAGCGAGAAACGCTATGTCATTCTGACGCCGGTGACGCTGTCCGGCTGCAGCTGGGAAATCGAACTGACACTGACCAACCGGGACTCGATGGGCTATCGCATGCTTCTGGGGCGCGAAGCGATGCATGGGCGAATTCTGGTCGACCCCTCGGAACGAAACATCTGCGGAGATAAAACCGAATCCGAAATTCTCGCTGCCTACGGAGAGACCGACAAAACCCAATCGGGTCTCACGATCGGGCTTCTTGCGAGCAATCCCGAACGTTACAGCAACCGCAGGATTCTGGAAGCGGGCGGCGAGCGCGGCCATCAGATGGTTTTTTTGAATATCAAGCACTGCTATATCAAACTGGATGCGGAAGCGCCTGAAATTCACTACCGCGGCGGACGGCTCTTGAATGATCTCGATGCCGTAATCACGCGCATTCCCCCGAGTCTTACCTTTTACGGCTGTGCGTTGAGCCGGCATTTCGAAAGTATCGGGGTGCATACGCTCAATTCATCCGAGGCGATCAGCAAATCGCGGGACCGGCTGTTCTGCCTCCAGTTATTGCTGCAGAACGGGCTGGATATTCCGACCACGGGTTTCGCCAATTCGCCGATCGATACCGGCGAACTCATCGACATGGTTGGAGGCGCCCCGTTGATCGTGAAGCTGCTGGAAGGAACGCAAGGGAAAGGCGTGGTGCTCGCGGAAACCCGCAAGGCCTCTGAAAATGTAATCAATGGTTTCAAAGCCATGAAGGCGGATTTGTTGGTTCAGGCATTCGTCAAGGAAGCCGAAGGCAAGGATCTGCGTTTGTTCGTGATCGACGGCAGGGTCGTTGCCGCGATCCAGCGCATGGCCGCTCCGGGCGAGTTCAGGGCCAACCTCCGCGAAGGAGGGTCCGTGGCACTCGTAAAAACCACATCCGGCGAACGCAATCTGGCCATTAAAGCGGCGAAGTCCCTGGGCTTGAGAGTCGCGGGCGTGAACCTCGTCCGTTCCCGTAACGGCCCCCTGCTGCTGGAAGTGAATTCGTCGCCCGGGCTCGAAGTGATCGAACAGGCGACCGGCAAGGATATCGCCGGCTACATGGTCGGCGCAATCGAAAAACAGCAGGGATGGAAACGCATGGTTTCCAGCGCATCGAACACTCACATTTCTTGATCAGGTAAAAATCGGTTGTACGCGTGAACGAGCAAACTCTACCCGGCAAACACCGGAAACGACATTCCCCGGCGGACAACACGCCGCGCACCCCTTTCGATCTTCCAGGCCCGAGAGGACTCCCCGTGCTCGGCAATTTGTTACAACTGGATCTCAAACGCCTGCATACGATTCTGGAACGATGGGCGGAGGCTTACGGAAAACTGTACACCATCCGTCTCGGCCGGCGGCCTGTGGTCGTGGTGTCGGACTCGGTACTGGTCAACGAAGCCCTGCGGGACCGGCCCGAGGGCTACCGGCGTATCAGTGCCATCGAACGGGTACAGAATGAAATCGGGCTCGGCGGCGTTTTTTCCGCCGAGGGAGAGCAATGGAGAAGGCAACGCCCGATGGTCAATCAGGCATTGAATCCCCAACATTTGCGTGAGTTCTATCAAACGCTGGTCCGGATTACCGAAAAACTCATGAACCGACTGCAAAAATACGCGGATTCGGCCGAAGCGGTCGCGGTGCAGAACGACCTGATGCGATTCACGGTCGACGCCACGACCAATCTGGCCTTCGGTTACGACGTCAATACCCTCGAATCCGAGGGCGATGTGATCCAACAACATCTGGAAAAAGTCTTTCCGATGATCAGCCGGCGGGTCAACGCACCGTTTCCGTATTGGCATTTCATCCGGCTTCCGGCGGACCGGGCGCTTGAAAAAGCGCTGCATGAAATCCGCAAAGCCATCAGCGGTTTTGTCGAACACAGCCGGGCCCGGATCGCCGAGAATCCGGACCTGGAAGAACACCCGGGCAATTTGCTGGAGGCCATGCTGGTCGCGCGGGACGAGTCGAAATTCCGCTTCAGCGACCGGGAGATCATGGGGAACGTATTGACCATGTTGCTGGGAGGCGAAGATACAACGGCCAATACGCTGGCCTGGATGCTTTATTTCATGACCGAATATCCGGAAGTCCAGGCGCGCATGCAACTCGAGGCCGACAGCGTGCTCGGCGCGGATAAACTGTTATACGCGTATGCGAAGCACGATCAGCTCGAGTATATCGAGGCCGTGGCCTTTGAAACCATGCGTTTGAAGTCGGTCGCCCCGTTACTTTTTCTGGAAACGAACCTGGAACGGATGCTCGGGACCATCCGGCTGGCCAAAGGCGCCACGATCTTCCTGCTGTTGCGGCACTGCGGTATGCAGGGATCGGCATTCGGCGAGCCGGGGCGATTCAAACCCGAGCGCTGGCTGCAACAGGATGGCGCTCAAACCGCACCCCACAATTCCGGCGCTTGCATGCCCTTCGGAGCCGGTCCGCGTTTTTGTCCCGGAAGAAACCTGGCCATGCTGGAAATCAAATCGGCCATGGCCATGCTGTGCCGGAATTTTTCCTTTTCGAGGCACCCCGGCAGCCGGGCTGTCGATGAGGAATTTGCGTTCGTGATGGTGCCCAAGAATCTGTCGGTCAGAATCAGCCGTAGAGAATAGACCGCAATCGAGTCGCTTGTAAGGAGGAAACATGCACGAGTCGCCGGACGGGCAACGGTCTACGGCGAATGAACGGCCAGGAGTCTATGTACGAAGACCCAAGTCGCCCCACAGCGCCTGGATCAACGTGATCCCCGCGAGCGCAGCGGTTTCCGTCCGCAGGATTCGCGGTCCGAGCCTCACACCGATAAAGCCGGCATTGACCGCAAGCTCCCGCTCGCGCTCGGTGAAACCTCCCTCCGGTCCGGAAAGCAGGGTAACGCCCCGCGGTGCCGATTCCAAGGAATGCAGCGTTCGACTCGACGAAGGGTCGAGATATATTTTCAGGTCTTGGCAGTTGGTGAGCCAGGAAGTCAGCGCGGCGGGTTCGCGGATTTCCGGAACTCTGGCGCGCCCCGATTGTTCGCTCGCGTTCGTCGCGATTCGCTGCCAGTGGGAATGTTTCTGCTTGGAGCGATGTGGGTCCAGCCTGACCACGCAGCGCTCGGTCAACACCGGAGTGATGCTGGCGACCCCGAGTTCCACGGATTTCTGGATCGCGAAGTCCATGCGTTCGCCGCGCGAGATGGCCAGCCCGAAATGAATCGCTAGCGGGGATTCGGTATTGCAAGGGCTCGCTTCCCCGACCAAGACACTGACGGAACTTTTGCTGACCAGCGTGAGGACAGCCGAATATTCCGCGCCCCGACCGTCGAAGAGTTGCACGGAGTCTCCCTTTCTGAGTCGCAGTACGCTCCGCACGTGATGCGCGCAGTGTTCATCCAATTCGATCGGAACGGCCGGGCTGAGCGTGATCGGGAGATAGATTCTCGGAACGCGCACTTATTCTATGTCGAGACGGTCCCAGATTTTACGAACCAGATCGGACCGATTCATGGTGTAAAAGTGGATTCCCGGAGCGCCGTTGTCCAAAAGATTCTGGCACAGCGTGGTCACGATATCGATGCCGAGCGCCTGAACCGAATCGCGGTTGTCCGCGTAGTATTCGAAGCGTTTGCGCATCCAGCGCGGGATGTCCGCTCCGCAGGCCTCGGAAAATCGCGAAAGCTGGAAAAAATTACCGATCGGCATGACCCCCGGAATGATCGGTATATCGAGACCCGCCTTCAGGCAGGCATCGACGAAACGGAAATAGGCCTCGGAATTATAGAAATACTGCGTAATCGCATCGTCGGCGCCGGCCTCCACCTTGCGTTTGAAGTTTTTCAGGTCGGCTTCGATGTTCGGAGCCTGAGGATGCATTTCAGGGTAGGCCGCGACGTGAATATGGAAATAATCGCCGGTTTCCGCGCGGATGAATTCGACCAGTTCATTGGCATAGCGGAATTGGCCGATCTCCATCATGCCGGATGGCATATCACCGCGCAGCGCGACGATTCTGCGGATTCCCTGGTCCCGGTAATCCTGGATGATTCTTTGCACACTGCTCCGGGTCGAGCCGATACAGGAGATATGGGGAGCAGCTTCGATTCCGGTGCGATTCTTGAGTTCGATTACCGTTTCGCGCGTCTTCGCCCGCGTGGTTCCGCCCGCCCCGAAAGTCACCGAAAAAAACAGAGGATGCAGTCCCGCGAGATCCTGCGAAGTCCTGATCAGCTGCTGCTCGGCTTCCGGCGAGCGCGGCGGAAAAAATTCGAAACTGTAATCCTTCTTGTAAGCGGTCTTGGTTATCATGGCTCAAGTTTCGGAAATCGTCGAAAGCGCGGGAGCGACAAGGAAGTGTGCTCGGTTTGTTTGGAATTCGGACGCGATTGGCTCGCAACTCCGATGCACGCAAATACGACGCCGAAACGGCACCGTTCGAAATCGATATGCCATCATGTCTGTGAATCAGCAGACGCAGCGCGGCTTTCGGCGCGAACAACCGAAATTCGCCGCAACCTGCTCAGTACCGATAATGCTCCGGTTTGTAGGGGCCGTCCGGGCTCACTCCGATATATTGCGCCTGTTTTTCGTTGAGGCGGGTCAGGTGGACCCCGAGTTTTTTCAGATGCAGCGAAGCCACTTTTTCGTCGAGCTTCTTCGGAAGCACGTAGACCTGATTCCGGTATTTCCCGGAGTTGGTCCACAATTCGATCTGGGCCAATATTTGATTCGTGAATGAATTCGACATCACGAAGCTCGGGTGCCCGGTCGCGCAGCCAAGGTTCACCAAACGGCCTTCCGCGAGCACGATGATCCGTTTCCCATCCGGAAAAATTACGTGGTCAACCTGCGGCTTGATGTTTTCCCACGGGTACTGGCGCAGCGCAGCGATATCGATTTCGGAATCGAAATGCCCGATGTTGCACACGATCGCCTGATCCTTCATGGCCTTCATATGTTCGTGGGTGATCACATGATAGTTCCCGGTCGCGGTCACGAAAATATCCGCATCATAGGCCGCCTTGTCCAAATCGACCACGCGGTAACCTTCGAGCGCGGCCTGCAAAGCGCAGATCGGATCGATTTCGGTGACCCAAACCGTCGCGCCCTGGCCGCGCAAGGATTGGGTGCAGCCCTTGCCGACATCGCCGTAACCGCAGACCACGGCGATTTTGCCCGCGATCATGACGTCGGTCGCGCGTTTGATCCCGTCCAGCAGGGATTCACGACAGCCATACAGATTGTCGAATTTTGACTTGGTTACCGAGTCGTTTACGTTGAAGGCCGGGGCTTTCAAGGTACCTTTCTTCACCATTTCGGTCAGGCGCAGCACGCCGGTCGTCGTTTCTTCCGACAGCCCCCGGACACCCGTCATCAAATCCGGATATTTCTCGTGCATGACCAGAGTCAGGTCCCCGCCGTCGTCGAGCAACATATTCGGACGCCAGCCATTCGGGCCGAAAATGGTCTGGTCGATACACCACCAGGCTTCCTGCTCGGTTTCACCCTTCCACGCGAAAACCGGTATTCCCGCGGCCGCGATCGCCGCGGCCGCGTGGTCCTGGGTCGAGAATATATTGCAGGACGACCAGCGCACCTCGGCCCCGAGCTGGACCAGCGTTTCGATCAATACCGCGGTCTGGATGGTCATATGCAGACAACCTGCGATCCGCGCGCCCTTCAAGGGCTGTCTGTCCCGGTATTCCTCGCGAAGCGCCATAAGCCCGGGCATCTCGGTTTCGGCGATATTGATCTCCTTCCGGCCCCAGTCGGACAGAGAAATATCCGCGATCCTGTAGTCGGGAGTGAGGTTTTTGACCGGTTGACTGCTCATGCTTTTTCCTCTACTCGAAGGGTTGGGGGATCCTTGGTTTCGGGCTCAGATACCGGCCGCATCTTTCAATTGCGCGGCTTTGTCCGTCTTTTCCCAGGAAAATGTGTCCTCGCTGCGCCCGAAGTGACCGTAGGCGGCGCTTCTGTGGTAAATCGGGCGCAGCAAATCCAGCATCTGGATCAAACCTTTCGGGCGCATATCAAAATGCTCGCGAATCAGCCCGATCAGCCGGTTTTCGTCGATCTTGCCGGTACCGAAGGTCTCCACGCCGATCGAAGTCGGCTCGGCAACACCGATCGCGTAGGAAACCTGGATCTCACAGCGTTCGGCCAGCCCCGCGGCCACGATATTCTTGGCCACATAGCGGCACATGTAGGCGGCCGAGCGATCGACCTTGGAAGGGTCCTTGCCGCTGAACGCCCCGCCGCCATGACGAGCCATGCCGCCGTAGGTATCGACAATGATTTTTCGACCGGTGAGCCCGCAGTCCCCAACCGGCCCGCCGATAATGAATTGTCCGGTCGGGTTCACGAAGAATTTGGTGTCCTTGTGAATCCACTCGGCCGGAATCACCGGGAGTATGATTTCGTCGATGACAGCTTCACGAAGTTCGTTGCGGCCGATATCCGGAGCGTGCTGGGTGGACACGACAACCGCGTCCACGGCTACCGGACGATAATTTTCGTAGCGGACCGTGATCTGGCTTTTGGCGTCCGGACGCAGCCACGGGAGGACCTTGCGTTTCCGCAATTCGGCCTGGCGCTGAACCAGACGATGAGCGTAGGTGATCGGCGCGGGCATCAGGACATCCGTTTCATCGCTGGCATACCCGAACATCAATCCCTGGTCGCCCGCGCCTTGTTCGTGTCCCTCGGCCTCATCCACGCCCATCGCGATATCCGGGGATTGTTTTCCAATCGCGTTCAAGACCGCGCAGCTTTGCCAGTCGAACCCGATTTCCGGATTGTCGTAGCCGATTTCACGAACCACGGTTCTGACCAGATTCTCCATATCCACCCAGGCTTCCGTGGTAATCTCGCCGGCCAGGATCACCATGCCGGTCTTGACCATCGTTTCACAGGCCACCCTCGATTTCGGGTCCTGTTCCAATAATGCATCCAAAACAGCATCGGAGAGTTGGTCGGCAACCTTGTCGGGATGTCCTTCGGACACCGATTCCGAAGTAAAAATGAAATTTTGACTCACAGTGATGATTTCCTTCAAACCCTTTCAGAATTCAGGACCACGGTTCGGTCTGAGACCAGAGCCCCTTGAAATATAAATTGAAATATATAACATTTTATTTTAACACGAAATAGTTTTAACTTCTATCAGATTCTGGCCATTCCAGCAATTCTCATTTTGAATCGTTGATCAGGAGTTGTCGGGCGTTGTGGTGCAGTGGATAGATAAGAATGCGCTTGGATGCAATGCCGTGGAGCTGATGGTCACGATCCTGTCGGCCACGCGGTGGTAAGTCCGACATCGATCCAGTTGGCAGCGCGATAGCAGTGGCCGGTAAAGCGTGAGGTATTGACGAAGATTTCAGCCAACCAGGGGCGGGACAGGACCTTGCCGTTCGGGTCGGTGGGGCAGTCGGTTCACACCAGTTGACCTCGAGGGCGGCATCCCCGCTACGCATTTGTTTTCTACACTTGATCCCGGATACCTTGTTGAGCCGGGCGGAGTGCTGATACTATCCACCCGAATAATCGAAAATACCCTGCTGGAGGGGGGACATCCCCGTCACCAGAGAGCGATCTTCGATTAGCCTAATCCATCGAATTTCGACAGTATCAGGAGTCCTCATGACAACGATCAGTGCGGGTCATCCGGTCCCGGACTTTGAAGCCATCTCGACCGGCGGCAAAACCGTGAAGCTATCGGATTTGCGCGGCAAATACCTGATTCTTTATTTCTATCCGAAGGACCACACCCCGGGCTGCACCCGCGAAAGTTGCGATTTTCGCGATCATCGAAGGGAATTCGAGGCCTTGAATACGGTGATCCTCGGCGTATCCCGGGACAGCCTGAAAAGCCACGAGAGCTTCCGGGAAAAACAGAGCCTTCCCTTCGATCTATTGGCGGATCCGGACGAAACCCTGTGCCGGCTCTTCGACGTGATCAAAATGAAAAACATGTACGGCAAACAGGTACTCGGAATCGAGCGCAGTACCTTTCTGATCGACCGGGATGGCAAGCTCGCGTGCGAATGGCGCAGAGTCAAGGTTGACGAACACGTGACGGAAGTGCTTGAAAAAATCCGTCAGCTCCAAGCTGCCTGAGCGTTTCCTCCCCCTAGCCAATTTTCGAGCCCGGGCGGGGCGTCGCGTCAAACGGACATGGCGCATGGCGCCAAGTGCTTCCCGGCGATTGGATCAAACCGCCCCGCTGAACCCGATGCTCGCATGGACCTCCTGAAGGATACCGATTGAAATGAATTCGAAACCATCCGAAAAGAAAAAACTGTTCGTACTCGATACCAACGTGCTCATGCACGATCCCGCATCGATTTTTCGCTTTCAGGAACATCATATCTTCATCCCGATGATCGTACTCGAGGAGTTGGATCGATCCAAGAAAGGAGCTTCCGAGGTTGCCCGTAACGCGCGACAGGCCAGCCGGTTCTTTGACGAACTGGTCGCCTCGAGCAGTGCGGAGCCGGTGCGAATCGAGGCCGGAATACCGATCACCAATCTGAGTAATCACGCCGTTCCGAATAGCGGAAACAGCGGCCGCTTGTTTTTCCAAACCCGTAGAATGGCCGCCCTGCTGCCCGAATCGCTGCCCGGAGACATGCCCGATCATTCGATTCTGGCAACGGTTCTCAGCCTGATCAAGGAGCAGCCCGACATACAGGTCATCCTGGTTTCCAAGGATATCAACCTCCGAATCAAGGCGACCATTCTCGGCATTCAGGCCGAAGACTATTACAATGACCAGGTTCTGGATGATATCGATCTTTTGTATACCGGAATGACCACGGTTTCGCAAGATTTTTGGGAACTCCATGCCGGCTGCATGGAATCCTGGCAGGAGCAAGGCCGGACCTTTTACAAGGTCGAAGGATCGGATGTTCAAAACTGGTTTCCGAACGAGTCGATCCATATCCCGGACGAATC
>JAKEEL010000195.1 GCA_022616595.1 Methylococcaceae bacterium | reverse complement strand
TCTCCGCGAGTCTCCGCCTCGTTCCCGTGCACGCGTTCGTGCAATAAATTGCCCTGGGCGGTCAGATAATTGTCCTGCCAGATGCGCTCGGTATGGATGTAGGCGCACTGGCGGGGACAGAAGACGTAGTGCTGCAGCGCGGAGATCGGGATGGGGTCGTCCATGACGCTCGCGTTCATCCGATGCGCCGAATCAATTCCACGCCATTCGGCAAGTTCTGACCGTCGACTTCGATTTCGTAATCCGTGAACGCTCTGGGAACCGAGGTACCGTTCTTGATCTGCACTTGTATGCGCTCGAACAGGCTATGCGCGGAAGCGTTGCCCAACTTGCCCGCATGTTTAAACACGTACAGCCCGCGCGCCGTCATCTCACCACGGGCGGCGGATCGGTCGTGTTCGAACATGTGTTCCAAGGACTCGAACAGCAACCCCAGATCCTCTTCGCTGAATCCGGTTTGTTGCGCTAGATGCGCCGAGATGAAACCGTGGCAGGTATAAAGGCCGTAGGGCACGGTGAATTTACGGCCCATAGTCCGATTATCGCCAGACTGTTTTTCCGCTTCTTCCACAGTCGCAACCGCCATTCGAGTAATCGAATGCTCCTGAGAAACAATTGGATTGATCGAACGCGCAAAAGTCATTTGTACCGGACCTCTTACCTGCCCGCAATTGATCTTGGTTGACATGACCGCACCAAAAGTTCGGACATCATAAAAATTTTGGCAAATCCATTTCCGGGCTGATTCAACCGATTCCTGGGAACCTTTGCGCTTCTTGTCGGAGGACTTGTCGGACTCAAGTTCGTCGGTTGCATCAATCGCCTCGTAGGCTTTCCGATTCGTTTCATTCAAAATCGCTTTTTCCTTGATGTATATGTCATATGGACGTTGCTCGGCTTTTGTCAAATGTACAAAGTTTCTGATTTTCCTTTTCAAGCAAACATCGGTAACCAGTCCTTGCCCTGTCTCCGCATCCACTCTCGGCAAATTACCGGCATCGGGATCGCCATTGGGATTGCCGTCTTTCACATCGAACAGGTAAACGAAGTCATAGCGATTTTCCAGACTCATGCGGATTCTCCTTGGTCATCATGGTTACGTTTGTTGAAAAAATCCTGGCGCTGGTGGTAATAACCCACCGCGAAACGGCCCTGATCCTGCAGCGACAGATTGGCGGGCAGATCGGCAGGGACAGCCGAGAATATTTCGCCCAGTAATTTTTCAAAATTAGTCTTGCGACCAGGGTGGTCCAATTTGCTGAGATGATGGTTTTTCAACTTCATCAAGGTTGCGAACACGCTGACCGGATTGGCCGAGGCGGCTCCATAGTAACGGTCACGAATCGTGGCGTTAATACCGGGATTCGCTTCCTCCTGGATTTTTTCCAGTACGGCAAACCATCGACCCAGGCGATAGGCTGGGCTGAGATTGTCTTTATCCAGACTCACTTTAATTTCCTCCATTGATTGATTACGATTGAGACAAGCTTTGATCAGAGCGGCGCGCGGATAATTAACCGACTGCTCTGCTTTGCAGCGGCGGATCGCTGCCGCCAACAAGATATAGGGATAAGGGTTGCCCGTGAGAATACAGCGCATTACTTCGCCAGCCAGATTCGGAGGAATATTTTCACTTTTCCCAAGGACTGCGATATTTACCAACAAACGGAACAATGGCAAAAAACCGGATTCCTGATCGGGATGGACAATATCCAATTCCTTAAAATACTGGCTGGTCCGGTGACTGATTTCCGCAACAGTACCCACAATCCAAAAACGAATCGATATACGCGCGGCATTGGGCGCCAAGCCCAGGACATAAAATCGTTTACGGGCTCGATCCGCAGACAAATGACCGCGTTGAACCGCAGACAAAACCGATTTGACTGCTTCGGTAAATTTGTCCGGGTCATCTTTGATGGATTTCGGCGTTGCTCCCCAGATCGATTGAAAATCTTGCTCCAGCGGATCGGATCGCTCGGACCAAAATACTGTTGAGGCGTCGCCTACCTGAATCCTTTGTTGCGATCCTTTTCTGAGCAGATGATTCAGCGCAGTGGTGTAGGCAAAGCTCGCGTTTTGACTGACCGGCGCATTGTAGCCTTGGGTTTTGCCGTAAGAATTAAATGCATCCAGATTAAAAGAGACGATATTGGCGCCCGAGGTTTGCGCGCCCCAAACACCCTTTATGGCCGGATGTAATCTTTCCGGTGTACTTGGCTCACCGGTGATCAGGCAAAGAGCGGGGGGACTGTCGGTGACCGCACTGGATGACAAGCTCTTTATCACGGCAGTGCGTTGGCAGATCAGGCCGGTGTCACCTTGCAGACGAAAGCTGAGATTCGGATTCGTTTTCAGCAATTCCCAATACGGACCTTGTTTGAGCGAATCGGGGTCGAATTTCTCCAAATACTCAAGCAATACTTGAATACCCTGATCGGAAATGGCGGGTTCTCCCAACTGGTGAATGCGTTCAATGAAAGCCTTATGTTGTTTGGCCACCCGTTCCGGTTTTCCGCGGGTGTCGATCCCTAATGCATATTCGACATTATCCCAAATAAGATTTGCTGCGATCCCCGATGTCTTCTTTTCGCCCTGAGGCACAATATATTCAGCGGCGTCCGGATCTTGTTTAGGATCGGTGACGCGGATCTGAACCAATTCCGCATTCGAGTCGATTTCCAAAATCACGGGAATACTTTTACGCTCAAAACCGAATGGTGAAAGCTCGACATCCTCGCCCGTGGTTTTGCGCTGATAATATTGATCCAATGCCTGCAAGATCATCCTCGTACCTCCTCACTTTCCCAGTCCGGCACTTCGATAACACCTTGACGCATGGTTGCATTGAAAAACCACGGGCTTGGATTGACGGAGTCCGTAAAATCCATGTCATATAACATCCAACCCAATTGCCGGTCCTCACTAATCGCGGGCGTTTCATTAGTGATATCCTCAACCAGCCTGAAATCGGCTGCAAACTCGCGCGTACCGAGATAGGGCTGGTTGAAGCACTGGCCCTTGCGCGCGCGGCGTTTGAACATTTCGGCAAACTTGGCGTAGGTGTTTTCATTGGAGTCCGCATCGACGCAACGCAAATGCGGGTAACGATGAATATGTTTGGAGTCATCCTGCAAATTGAAACGCGCATGCAGGCGATAGGCCACATCGCGGAGAAATAGTCCGGCCCGTTGTTGGCGTTGCTTTCCAACGTCGACATATATTCCTAGGTCCTTTTGGCCTCCATTCATGACGGTTGTTACATTAGAAGCACTTACGACATCTTTAACTTCGTTCCGCCGGATATTGACCCAGCGGATCGGCTTAAGCACCTCGATGCGGGCAATCTGCCAGCGTATCGCCGGTTTCCACAAAATCGCCTCGAAAATGGCGCGCGCGGCGGATGGGGTGATCACATCGTAGGAAACGCGCTCAACCTTCATTTCGGGACGGGTAAAGCAGGCGAAATCGCCGCCAGTCTCTATACAGAATGTTTCAGCCACCTTAATTCTCCGTGGATAAATTTGCCTGCCGGGTCCTGCTTGGCAGGCATAGTTAACATTTCGATTCTCTTGTTTCAACCCACTCTTTTGCAGAGTGGGGAAATCCTAACATTTCGAATCTCTTGAAGCAAGATAAAATTTCCAGTAAACTGTACAGCGTTCCAACAACGCTGCGAAATTGATGAAATACATTGTTCTTACGCTGTTGATTTTAGAAAGAATGTCGCCTTCAAAGTTTTTCGCAATCATGTGCGCAATTTATCTATTCATAATCATAGTTTTCGTTAGTCACTTCTACTACTAAAGGACCGCTCCATCGGAGTGTTCAACAATCAGACCCAATTGGTCGTGATAAACGCCTGCCGGCGTCTGTGCATAAAAACCAGGCGCGATTTCTTCGATTTCGCCCCTTCGCAGCAATGCCGCATGCTGGTAGCGATAGAGGCTGACCGTATAGCGTTGCAGCTTGCGCAACAGCCATCGTTCCGGCTTCTTGGCGAGCATCGCCAACCACTGGTCCACCTGCCCTCCTTCCTCGCCATAACGAACGAAAACCGGCACGGTTTCCTGATCATCGATCATTCGAAATTCCTCCGCGGCTGTGCGAAACTGGATCTGGCAATAATCGGCATCTTTTTGTAATTTACCGAGCACATTCGATTTATCCAGATTTTTTACCGATGCGAACAGGCTCGTGAAATAGGTTTTGAATGTCTCCGGAGCCTGTAAGTCCCCCTCGAAGCCGCTGAGCACGGAAATTGCTGTCTGGGTGCTTACGGTCAGCATCCCAGAAGGCGTTTTGGACTGTGGCACGAAAACCACGACTCGACCGCGCCCCGGTCTACCTTCGCGATTACAGCGACCCGCCGCCTGTACGATAGAATCCAATCCGGACAGCGCGCGGTATACGACCGGAAAATCCAGGTCGACTCCGGCTTCGATCAACTGGGTGCTGATGACCCGTGTCGGTTGACCTTGTTTCAGGCGCGTTCGGATAACCTTTATCACTTGCGAACGATGCTCCGCGCACATCATCGCGGACAGGTGAAAGCTGCCTTTGGGCATCATCTCGAACAATGCGCGGGCATCTTTTCGGGTATTGACCACACACAATACGGACTCGTGTTCGACGAGTTGTTCCCGGATTTCCTGCCAACTGGACGGCTCGTCAAAGCGCTGCGGCAACTCGATTCCAACGCGTTTCAGTTCCGTGTAATATTGCCCCGCTTCGTGAATGATCTCCTGGCTCTCGATCCCTTGCAGCAACTGCCTTCCGAATGGGTCATGCTGAGAATCCAGACCGGTCGGTGTCGCGGTTGATAAAACAAAAGTCACTCCATAGTATTTTTGCAAGGTATCGATCACGTGCCGGATCGGATTCAGGTGTTCGACCGGCAGCAACTGGGTTTCGTCGATCACGATCACGCTGTCGATCAGGTTGTGAAGCTTGCGGCAGCGGCTGGTGCGCGCCGCATAGAGCGATTCGAACAGTTGCACCGTGGTCGTCACGATCAGCGGCGCATCCCAGTTTTCCGTTGCGAGCCGCGACCAGTTGTGTTCTTTGTCAAACTGATCCGCATCGGTGTTGCTATGGTGTTCGATCAGAACCTCTCCCAAAGGGGCGAACAGGCTCCGGAAGATATCCGCGGTTTGTTCGATGATGCTGGTATAGGGAATCGCATAGATGATCCGTTGTTTGTTATGGGTAATCGCATGTTCGAGCGCAAACGCGAGACTCGAAAGAGTCTTTCCACCGCCAGTCGGCACGGTCAGGGTAAATACGCCCGGTTTCTTTCGAGCGGTGTTTCGGCATTGGACTAAGATGTCACTACGAATCCGGTTCAATGGCGTATCATTGGCCTGCGCTTTCAGGTTTTCCATGAAGCCATCAAAACATTCCAGCAATTGCCACATCGCTGCGGAATTGGAACGAACCATCGCTTTTTCCGGGTCCATGAAGCGTTCGGTATCCAGAAAGTCTGCGTCGACGAGGCAGGAAAACAATATTCGGATCCATAAATGACCACACGCCGGGCCGCCTGGCGGAATGGATGTCGGCACATCGAATCGAAGGATCTGATCTGGGATCGGTTGCTTCAGCGCTTCTTGCAGCATATCTCGATCCTCTTCAATGATCTCCCGGAGTCCGCGGCCCTTTGCTTTGTCGGGTTCATAGTCCGGCAACCCGGCATGGTGGCCGGCAATCAAATACGCGAGTATGCGACCCCAAGGACCCTGTTGCGCAGCCAATACTGCACCTGTCGAAGCATGTGCCGTCTTGGTGTTGTGTTCTCCACTGATATGAGCCTCCGGATCGTATCCAGAATCGCGGCAGATATAGGCCTGAAAGGCAGGCCGGTATTTACCCAGGTCATGCCATCGTCCGGCCAGTTCGGCCCAATCTTCTCCAAAGTTCCTCGCAAACTTCGAAGCGAGTTTCCCGACCTCTATCAAATGCTCACGCAGGTCATGAGTCTCAAAGTCGCCATTATTACGTTGTTTTACGTGCGCGATAAAATCGCTCCCCGTTGTATCCATGTTGTTTCTCCTCAAAAAAACCAGAAAAATCGCCGCAGATAAGACATCCTATACCCCCACCGCCTCAAATACTGATCCGGTAGAAAAATTTCATTCATATCTCTTCAGCGCTTCCTTCAATCGATCCGAAACGGCTTTCCGGAGCGATTCAGGTTCCAGTACCTCGACGTCGGGACCGTACTTGAGGATGTCCATGACCAATTCGGTCGGGTTGCTGTAGGGAATCCGAAGTTCGAAACCGCCGTCTTCAAGGATTTTCGCCTGCTGTTGCGGATGCCAGGATTCGTCGGCGACCCAGCGCGCGGACTTTGGAGTAAAGCGCAACAGTGCTCGGTGTCCGGGGCTGCCGGAGAAGATTCCGTAGCTTTCGGCCTGAAAGCCGTCGAGCGTGTCCTCGGGGATTTCCTCCGCGGGAATATCGGAGTAAGGAAGCGGGTGGATCCGGTCGAGCGAAAAGGTTCTGAGCGCCGAGCGCAGGTGGCACCACGCATCCAGATACCAGTTGTCGCGGTAGTAAACGAGTCGCTGCGGAGAAACGCTGCGTTCGGTGGTCCGATCCTGCGCCCGGCCGTGATACAGGATTTTGAGCCGCTTCCGCGCGATCACGGCAGTGGCGATCGTGCGGAAGTTTTCGAGGTTCGCGGGTCTTGCAGCCGACTGCAACATCCGAATCCGGCGCCCCGCATCGAACCGGCTTTGCGGTGCTGCGCTGTCGAGCAGTTTTTCGATCCGAGCGCGAAGCGGCGCGATGTGTTCCGTCAGAAGGCCTGGCTGAAAACCGCCAAGCAACTGATAAGAGGCCAGCAAGGCATACAATTCCGAATCGTTCAGCCAGAGCCCCGGCAGTTCGAAGCGGATTTCGCCATCGGCTTCCGGTTTGTAGTAATAGCCGCGTTGCGCTCGATCATATTCGACCGGCGCGTTCAGATAATCCCGGAGCGCCTGGATCGCGCGTTTGGCGGTCGCCGGAGAGCATTCCAGCGTTTGTTCGATGCTGGGCAGCGAAACCGGGTTGCGCCGCTGCTTGAGCAAGCGGTCCAGAGCGAAAATTCG
>JAKEEL010000030.1 GCA_022616595.1 Methylococcaceae bacterium | reverse complement strand
TGACCCGAATGGTGTTATTTCACGTTCGTGATGTGGGGAGGCGTTTACGGACTGGCCGTCTATTGGGCCGGGAGCTATTTCGGCGAGCAGGATAATGCCTGGCATCAGGCGGCGGTTCGGGACACTCCGTTCACACCGAATCATATCGTCGTTTTCTATCTCGCATTTCCGCTCTACACCATCCTGGGAATGGCCACCTGGCTCTATGCCCGAACCCGCCTGCCACTTTACGCCGAAAAAATATCGCTACCGCTGACGCTTGCCGTCGTCGGGCCGTTCATGCTGTTGCCTTCGGTCGGTTATAACGAGTGGGGGCACACTTTCTGGTATCGCAAAGAGTTGTTCGCCTCGCCGGTGCATTATGGATTCGTCATCTCGGTGTGGTTCGCGCTGGCCCTGGCCGGAACGATATTACAGATTGTCGCCCGGATGTCGGTTCTATTGGACAAATTCGCGATCGAATCCGGTCCTTCGGCATAGACAATAGTTCGCGACCGCGACTCGCCGGTTGCAGCCTGTATTCATTGGATAATCAAACAAACAGCGGCCCGGCGCGATTTGCGCGCCAGGCCGCTAAATAAACGAGCCTGATGCAGGCAGGCCGGGTTTCGGTCGCCTTTCGTTATCGGTCTGCTACCGAAAATACGGTCGCACTGAACGGAGCCGATGTTAATTTGCGAGGACCGTCGGTCGTGACCGTGAGCCTGTAGGTCGCAGACGGAATTGCGGGTGGCAGGGTTACGACGGCCTGATTGTCGGTGTGACTTTTCACCTGCAGGACTTGATTGCCCAGCCGGACAATCGGTACGGCGGATCCGAAGTGATGGCCGGAAATGACCATCCCGTTTTGGTCCGCGTCGAAAGCGGTGCTCACGATGACCGGTGGTTGGGTCGCGGGCTTCCCGGCCGCCAACGCGGCGGCATAGTCAACCGGTAGAAATCCCGCCAGAACCAATAATACTTTGATCGTTGATTGAATCATTTTTCTCTCCTTTGACATTTAACAATCACTTGTTTAAGGAATCGCTGACCGATTCAGCGATCCTGCAGCGCAGGGATGCTCTACCAAAATCGAACGCTGGCTGCGTTTGATTTTGTGAGGCAACCCCAAATCATATTGGCGCTGAGAAACCCTGTATGGATTTATTCGGCGTTTCCTTAATCACTCGGCAAACTCCCAGCATGAGAAGGTCCATTCGATTCAAGTCTTTTCGGTTTTTAGATGAACCTCTTTTCTAAACGGGTGTTTTGACCGCCGCCAAGATACCATGCGATCGATTACAGATTGCTTACAGATTGACAGGGGAAACAGTATATTTCCGTTGCATCCTGTCCGGCTGTACATCCGGCGCCATAAACAGCGCATCACGACCGCCCCGACCTTATGCTGCTGCACAAGACTTCGGTGTCCCTGGACGGGGAGATTCCGAGCACGGCCGACAGCATCTGACGGCAACGCAGATAGACCCGCAGCGCTTCCGCGGGACGCCCGGCGCGGGCGTGGCAATCCATCAATCGCCGATAGATATCCTCCGCTACGTTGTCGACTTCGAGCACCCGTTCGTAGAGATTTTGGGCCGTCCCCCAGGACTCCTGCGATTCCCAAAATTGACCGAGGGATCTGACCGTGCGCAGAAACCGGCTTCTGAGGCGATCACGAGCCGATAACAGCCACGGCGTATCCGGCTCGCCTTTTAAAAGGTCACCCGAATACAGTGACAGCAGCCGGTCGCCCGCGGATTCGATTTCAGATTCTTGTGCACCATGCTTGAGCTTTTGCAGGCAATCCTCCGCGATCCGATCGAAAGCCCAAACGTCGCACCAGACCAGCGTGCCATTCAAGCTCAATTTCCCTTCGCGGTGCAGGACCACACCGTCGATCGGCAGCAGCTTGCGCATCCGCGACAGGGTTACATTGAACGCATCGCGGACCGCATGCTCGCTGGCATCCGGCCAAAGGTGCTCGCCGAGCCAGGCGATATCGACGTGAGTTTTCCCCGACGTCGCGAGCGCTTTAAGCAACTCGAGCGGTTTCTTCGGCGCCTTGCCCGAAAACGTAACCGGCCGATCCGCAATTTCCAGCAAAAACCCTCCGAAGGCCCGGATACGAACCGGCCACGGCCAATTCTCGATTTCCAATGAGGGTGGCGCCAAGCGCTGTACATGAATGATCCGTTTCACATAGTCCGGCTCGATGCCATGCTTCAGCGCAAAAGCGCAAAGAACGGCCGCGACCGGACGGACCAAATCCTCCGCGAGACAATTTTCCAGCCCATATTTCGCTCCCAATGCCATGGCGCGCCGGAGCTGGTCTTTGGCGCGTACGTCATTCCCCATGCCCAGCGTGATCCCCGCGCCGAGAAAATCCGCTGCGTAACTGCGGAATCGGCTCGGGAAAAAGAGCCTCGATAGTTCGTCCAGGGCATGGCCTGCCCCGGCAAAATCGCCAATGCGCATCCGCGTAACGGTGAGTCCGAAGTTTGCCGCGACCTTTCCCAGCGTGTAGCCGCATCGCTCATGAAACGCAAGAGTTTCGGACATGTGCGCAGCCGCGCCGCGGAGGTCATCCTGACGGGCCAGCAGAAACGAGATTCCCAATTGATGAAAAGCCGATTCGAAGCGGCTCGCCTGATTGCGGCACGCTTCGGCGGTCGCGAATTCGCGTTGAACATCAGCGGTCTCACCGTAGACTTCTTCGGCCCATCCCGAGAAGATCGCAATCGGCGCTTCGACGAAACGCAAGCCGTGTTCTCGCCCTGTGTCCCGGGCTGTCAGGAACCATCCTCGCGCCCGGTCCCGAGAATTCTTGAAATACCTTAACGCAAAACCAAGACGCGTGGCATACCAGATGCGATTCAAGGCAGAAGCGCCCGGCGCGTGAAATGCGGTCTCCGTCTTGCCGGCCACCTCGTCGATCATCATGAAGTCGCCGCTGTATGCGCCATAGATGAACAGACCCCGGGCTGCCAATAGCTGATAATTTGGATCCAGGTCATCGCACAATCCGTCCGTCAACTGCCGGGCGAGTTGCGGAATATCGTCGCGATATGTCTGGCGCAGTATGACCGCCGTGAACAGACTCGCGCGCACCGCAAATTCCGTATTCAACGACGGCAACGTCAGATCACACCGGTTGAGCAATGCTTCCACGGATGCGATCCACGGATCGAGACGGCGATAGTCCACCCACTCCACCATATGGGCTTCGTTGATCGCGGTGGCCGCCAGGACCTGGCCGAGCGGATCGCCCGCGCGCTGAAATAACGCGCAGGCCGGTTCGAGGTCGAGCCGAGCGCCGG
>JAKEEL010000029.1 GCA_022616595.1 Methylococcaceae bacterium | reverse complement strand
GGAACGATCAGTTCCGGCCTGGTACCGATTTTCAGGGTCCCGCCGATATACCCCGTACGGGCGCAGAGAAGGCGCATCGAGGGTTGGGTTCGCGTTGAATTTACGATCGATGCCCGGGGTCATGTAATCGATCCGGTGGTGGTGGAATCCAATCCGGACGGCGTGTTCGATCGAAGCGCGATCCGGGCGGTCGGCGAATGGATATTCAAACCGAAGATCATCGATAATGTGGCGGTCGAACAGCGCGCGGTCCAGGAACTGGTATTCAAATTGGACAAGAATGGCCACGATCCATAAATTGCTAACAGCTGCGGCGATGATTGCCGGCATGTCGATACTGAGTCTTTCGACCGCGCCCGCGGACGGCAAGCCGGCGACGGTCGAGCCGGAAACCTACAAACTGCTGGAGCGGGTCGACCGGTTGCTGGACGAGTCGGCCTATTCCGAGGCTCTGAACGATCTGAACAAGATGAATGCACAGCTCGCGGAAGGCAGTCTGGACAAAGCGGTGATTCTGCGCTCGATCGCCTCGGTATATGCCCGGCAGGGAAATTACCGGGAAGCCGCACAGGCTCTCGAGAAATGTCTCGCGACCAATCTGCTCCCCAAAGATCAGGCGGAACTGGCTCGCTGGAATCTCGGTGAAATCTACGTTGTGCTGAATCAATTCAGCAAAGCCGCTTCCTTGCTGGAATCCGGACTGAAACAGGTCAACCCGAGCGCACAGCATTATTTCCTGCTCGCGAATGTCTACGCCCGGCTCAAGCAATATGAAAAATCCGCGGCCTTTTTGCGCGAGGCGATCGCCGGGAAAATGGATGCGGCCGAAAGCTGGTACAAGACGCTGCTGGCCATGTACTACGAGGCTCAAAATTATCAAGAAAGCGCGAAAGTGTTAAAGCAATTGATCGAAAAATTTCCCCCGAACAAGCAATATTGGCTGCAGTTGACCGCGATGTACCAGCAGATGAACCAGTACAATCAGGCCCTGGCCGTGAACGAACTGGCTTATCGGGAAGGATTGATCGGCAGTGCCGAAGAAATCCTGAATCTGGCCAGCCTGATGTCCTATCTGAATGCGCCCTACCGGGCCGCTGAATTGCTGGAAAAGGAGCTTGCCTCGGGCCGCTTGGCCAACAACTCGGCAAACTGGGAAAAAGCGGCGAACGCGTGGTCGCAGGCCCGGGAATTCGACCGCGCCGTTTCGGCCTTGAAAAAAGCATCGAAATCGCATCCTACCGGAGAATTGGACTTCCGGGCCGGCCAGATCCATGTCGAGCAGCGAAAATGGAAGGATGCCCAGGCGGAACTCTCGGAAGCCATCCGCAAGGGAGGGCTGAAGAATCCGGGAAGCGCACACCTTTTATACGGAATCAGTTGCTATGAACTGCATTTTCACGAACAGGCCCGGGATTCGTTTCTAAAGGCCCAGCAATACAGCGGCACTCGGGATCCGGGCAGGCAGTGGGTCAATTACATCGATTCGGAAGGCTGAGCCCGTCCCGACAGAACGCGCGGGATTCAATCGTTCGGGCCTTTTCCCCCTCCCGTTTCGATTTCCAAATCGGCCAGTTTCGGAATCGCCATTTTTTCACATTCAATCCCATGTTCCTTTAAGACTTGGGTGATGCACTCGAGTTGCCGGTCCATCAGGTGCAAATGATCCAGCATGTGATTGATCGCATCGGCGACCGGGTCGGGCATATCCTTGGTCGCGCCATAGGCATCGAAGCCTATCTTATTCGCCATCGCCTCGCGGTGCGGCGAGACTTTTCGCTTATTCGGCGAAACAATGTGTCCGGGTATTCCGACCACGGTTGCATTCGCGGGGATGTCTTTTAACACCACCGAATTCGAACCCACCCGCGCCCCGTTTCCCACCACGATCGGGCCCAGAATTTTCGCGCCCGCGCCGATTACTACACCATCGCCGAGGGTCGGGTGGCGTTTGCCCTTGTGCCAGGTGGTACCGCCGAGCGTGACTCCGTGGTACAGGGTGCAATCGTTTCCGATCACCGCGGTTTCGCCGATGACCACCCCCATGCCATGATCGATGAACAAACGCTCGCCGATCTCGGCGCCAGGATGGATTTCAATCCCGGTCAGAAAACGCGCGAGGTGCGACAGGACCCGCCCGAGCCATTTCAGACCGGATCGCCATAAGGCATGGCTGACCCTGTGGAAAACGATCGCGTGCAGTCCGGGGTAGGCAACCAGAATTTCGGGAACGCTTTGAGCGGCGGGGTCGCGTTCGAAAACGCACTGGATATCGGCTCTGATTTTGTTGAACATAACCTGGTTTCAATTTAGATTTACACGGATCGAATTTTACTTTCCTGCACCGCACTCAAGAGTCCGCGCAGGATATCGATCTCGCGGTTCTCGAGATGCGCACGGTTGAATATTCGGCGGATGCGCCGCATGACCGAGCGGGATTTATCCGGATGAATGAATCCCACCGAGACCATCACCTCGTACAAATGCTTGTAGAAGGATTCCACGCGGGCCGAAGAGGCGGGCGGATCCTTTCCAATCGCCGCACAAACGGGCCCTGCATGGAACGTGGTGAAAAACTCGTAACCGACCACCTGGACCGCCGCGGCCAGGTTCAGGGATCTGAAATCGGGGTTGCAGGGGATTGTCATCCAATATCCGCACAGATCCAGTTCGGCATTTGTCAGTCCGGAGTGTTCTCTGCCGAACACCACGGCCTTTTGGGTATCCGGATGCAGTCCCGCAACCAGCCGCGCGCATTCGCGCGGACTGATTACCGGCGAGGCAATCGTACGCGGGCGGGCGCTGGTCCCGACCACGATGCCGCAGTCCGCGATCGCTTCTTCGAGAGAGCCACACAGAACCGCGCGGCAAAGGATATCATCGGCGCCTGCAGCCCTGGACGTTGCATCGGCACTCGGAAATCTTTTCGGTTCGACGAGGACCAGGCGCGTGAGTCCCATGTTCTTCATTGCGCGGGCCACCGCGCCGATATTGCCCGGGTGGGTGGCGCCCACGAGCACGATGCGAATGTTGGAAAGCAAATGCCGGCCTGTGATAAAAACCACAAGTTTATCAGAATTTGTTATCCTTAAGCCCTTGCGAGGGAGCACGCCGACCGGTTCCTTTCCCGTGATCCGAGTTTCCGAATGAACCCGGTTTGCATTCATCCGCACCGAATCGGGCGCCCGATCCAGAATTGCGGAGCCTGGTTTTATCGATCCGCAAACCAAATCCAACCAACAAATTCCGACTATGCACCCAATGCTCAATATCGCCGAACGTGCGGCCCGCACCGCCGGCAATGTGATCATTCGTTCCCTCGACCGGATCGATTCCCTGCACATCGACGAAAAAGGACGCAATGATTTCGCGACCGAAGTCGACCACCGCGCCGAACAGGAGATCATCCGCGTGATTCGCGCCGCCTACCCCGAACATACGATCGTCGCGGAAGAAAGCGGAGTGCATTCCGGGAACGAATATACCTGGATCATCGACCCCCTGGACGGCACGACGAATTTCCTGCATGGCTTTCCGCAATTCGCAGTCTCGATCGCGCTGACCCGAAAGGGGAAAATCCAACAGGCCGTGGTCTATGATCCGATGCGTCAGGAGTTGTTCAGTGCTTCACGAGGCGCCGGCGCCATGCTGAACAACCGGCGTATCCGGGTCAGCGCACAACTGAGCCTGAAAGGCGCTTTGTTGGGGACGGGATTCCCGTTCGGCGCACAGAAACATCTGGAAGCTTACCTGGATATGTTTCGTTGCCTGTCCAGGGATGCGGCCGGAATTCGGCGGCCCGGCGCGGCAGCCTTGGACCTGGCCTATGTCGCCGCGGGCCGTTTCGACGGTTTCTGGGAAATCGGCTTAAGACAATGGGATATGGCCGCGGGTGTCCTCCTGGTGCAGGAAGCCGGAGGAATGGTAAGCGATTTTGCAAGCGGAGATGCCTATCTATCTTCGGGAAACATCATCGCGGCCAATCCCAAACTGCATCCGATCATTCAGGAGTCGATCCGGCCCTTTCTGTCCGGGTCTCTGCTTTCATGATGGATCCGGCCTTGCCCGGACAGCGATCGCAATGCAAATAGTGGCTATTCGTTGACCGGCTGCTTGATCCCGGCCAGGGGATCTTCGAAATCGAAGCCGAACACCCCTGGATTCTCGCCGATTACCGCGGCCGAGAAAATGTACAAAACATACTGATAGGTTTCGTCGGGAATCGTAAATCGATTGATCAATTCCCAGAAATTCCGTTCCCTGGGATTTTCGGGCATCTGGTCCAGCAAGCGATTGATATTCTGTTCGCCCCAGTTGTAGGAGGCCATGACCAGCAATCCCGAGGCCTGCGCTTTGGTCGCATAAATATCCTTCAGATAACGGGCCGCGGCATGGGTGGATTTGAAAACATCGAAACGCTCATCACCGGGATCGAATTGCCGCTCGCCGGCCAGCGGTCCGATATTCATCCCGTACCGGGAAGCCGTCTCCGGAATAAATTGCCACGGGCCCTTCGCGATTCCGTAACGGGTCTCGGGCCCCACCGCATCGACCTGGAATCCGCTTTCCCGGAGACCCAGGTAGAAAAACTGCAAGGGCAAGTCCTGTTTCGTCATCGCGCGCTGAATGACCGGTAAAAAGCCATGCGCTTCGGCCCTCGCGATGGCGCGTTCGAGAACCGGAGTCGTCTTCCATTTTTTGATATACAGTTTGACTTCGCGCACGAAACTCGGCGGCATATAAAGCTCACACTCGCCGAACAGCCGGGCCACCTTATAAATCAGCCTGTCCTCGTCGCCGAGCGCCACTCCGAAAAGATCCGTTTGCTCCACATATTGATCGTATTCACGTCCCAGCGCGGCCATTTTTGCCCTCTTCGCATCGAGTTCGGCTTGATCCTCGATGCTCCCGCTCTGCTCGCTCACCAACTCCTGACGCGCGAGCTGCACTTCGAGCGTCTTCATCGTGTAAAAAATATTGGCCGCCATGGAGCGCAGCTTCTGCAGCTTCAGATATCCATAAACACCGGCTCCTCCGGCCAGCATCAGAAGGATCAGCGCGACTACGAGAATGCCCTTGTACTTCCGGGTACGTTTCTTTGAAATACGTTCAAAGGCCTCGCGCACGACTCTGGCCTGTTCGGTGTCGCGCGCTTCGCTGTTCTTATCGAAATAGTGGCGTACGAACTGGGTGGCCGAACCGGCCAACACTTGCGAGGCTTGAGGTTGCGGGGGTCGGGAAGGAGCCTCGGCTTCGGGCTCCAGACACAATGTCGGCTCGATCCGGCCCAAGCCGATCTGGCTTTTTTGAGTAATTTTTTCCCGGCTGATCCGCTTGGCGCCGATAAAGGTCCCGTTGGTACTGTTAAGGTCACGGATATGCCAGGAGGAATCCTCGATGAACACTTCGGCATGATGGCGGCTCACCATCGAATCATCGAGATGAACGGCGCAAGCCGGATCCCGACCGATCAGAAAGGCGCTAAAAAAGCGTTGATTTTTGAACTGGCCGGTTTCGAGCCGCCAAGTCACGTCGATTCCGGAAACGGCGGCGGAACGCGCCGGACCGGAAACGGAGCTTCGCCGGATCGGCCTGAAAACCGTCTTATCATCATCCATTGTTTCAGATTACACGAAAAACCGACGGAAATATCAAGTTCCATGCGAGTGATATCCGTTGGCTGTAGCGTCGGCCGGAAACCTGCGCGGGAACGGGGATGAGGCAATCATCCGATTCCGATACCGGTTGACTTGCAATGGATTAATGCTACCGTGTGCGCGGATTTAACCTGGCGGATTCAAGAGGTACCGCATGCTAACGACCCGCTGGCAGAAACTATGGCTGCTCACGGCTCTTGCCTTGCTCTTCTTTCCTTGTATTTTCGTTCTGACGGAGCTTCCTACGGAAGCCAAAATTTTGCAGCGCTGGTCCACGAGCATGCTCTGGAAAATCCAGGCTGAAATTCCGGAATACCGGGAACTCGGCGTATGGTATATCCGCCAACAATACGAGGGTCTGTCGGATCGCGAAATGATCGCGTTGCTCGAGTCGAGATACAAGGGGATCGATTTTTCGGAGATCAGGAAAAAGCACGGCGCGCTACTTGAGAATATTCGCTGGAACCAGGCGCTTGTAATCGGGGAAGCTTCCAGCATCTACCTATCCGCGATTGCGGTACTTTATATCAATTACTGGTTCGCCGGTTGCATCGCTCGGCGGCTCGGGTCGTCCCGATCCCGGCGCAATGCCGGCGGATAAGTAAAGTGGTAGACTGTGCATAGGCTCCGTACCGGGTCTCGCGAGCGGCCTGCGCCCCCGCGTGACAAAGCCGGCCCGCGTTCAACCAGGAGTTTGCCCGCCCGGCACGGGAAACGGGTTCGGCCTTTGTACCGTTTCTCGGCGGCAATCTGGACGATATATTGTGCGCGCAGTCCCGAGCCGTACGGTGGGCAAGGATAATCGCGTGTGTTTCGAAGGACGGGTCCTGCAAATTCCTCCTGATACAGGGTGGTTTCTTCCGGTAGCCGCGATCAGGATCTCTCTTGCCAACCTGCTCGAAAAGCATCAACTCTCCGAATGTCACTTCGCGAACGCTATCCAAAAACCATTAGATAATGAAAGTATGAAGGCCCGAGGACTATTAGCACAGAGATGACCGCTTAGCCTCGGCCATCTCTGTTAGGGGATCACTATAGACTGACCGCCGTCTTGCCACTTAACTATCCAACAGCGGCATCGGACTGCGTTTTCTCGCCGCAGCATCGGACCGCAGCTTTGATAATCCGCTGTCTCGAAATGATATAGACGGGATGTCTTTAGGAATCATAATAATTTCTTTTTGTCGTTGAACAGCGCCACTCGAGGTGATTTGCAGTTCCGGAATGTCTTTACGTTTCTTGTAGTCCCATGTTGCGGCTTCCGGACACCGAGAATAAACCTTATGCGATTCATTAATCCGTGATTTTTTCCAGAAAACCAGCTTTCTCCACGGCAATATCTCAAACGAAAGCTTAACCGCATGCTGGAGAAAATACGGATTCCTGAGAATGAAGGTCAAGGTATCCCAAATGAACTGGGGTCGGAGATAAAATTCACGGGTCGCTCGCCGTTGCCACCCTTGTGAATCGAAACCCGGAATTACCAGGGAACCGGCATCGGCCGACCACCCCCATCGTTTTTCGAAGGCGGTGTTTTCGTCCTTATTCCAATGCTGGTTATTCCACCACCCTTGCTCGATCAACCCTTCGTTTACCGCCTCTCTGTACATTTCCGTTCCCGGATATCCGATTGTGACGAAGAACATCGCCATACTGGGTCTGGCTTTCTTTGCCACTTCGATCGTAGCCCGTATGGTTTCGTCGGTCTCTCCGGGCGAGCCGACTAAAAAAGTGGTGTAGGTTCGTATGCCGACTTCCCGGGTCCACCGATGGGCGTCGTATACGGTCTCGATGGGCACATCCTTTTTAATTCTCTTCAAGATTTCGGGATGCCCGGATTCCACACCGAAGTTGATCGTATGGCACCCGGATTGCTTCATCAGCCGAAGCAGATCTTCGGTAACGCAATCCACTCGCGTATTGCATCGCCACGCGATATCGACACCGCTGGCAATGAGTTTCTCACAAAATTCGCGTACCCATCTTTTGGATGCAGTGAAGGTACTGTCGCGAAATGAAAAGCCGCGAACACCGAATTGCTTGTTCAGGCGCACAATATCTTGCACCGCTCGACCCGGTGAATGATAGCGAATCTTTCTGCCCGTGGTGGTCGGCGCATCACAGTAGGTACATTTGAAAGGACACCCGCGTGTGATCATCAGCCCCACAACTGGCGGCCCGGGAAGCGTAGGGATCTTATATTTAAATACGTCTACCAACGAATAATCGATCGGAGCAAATTCATCGAGCTCTTTGAAAAACGCTCGCGGCGGATTGGCGGTAATGTCACCTTGTTCGCTTTTGTATATGATTCCGCCAACACCTTTTAGAACGTCCGGAAGAAGCCGGGAACTCTCCATGTTCTGGCAAATTTCAAGCATCGTGACTTCACCTTCACCGACTGCCACAAAATCAAAATCATCACTTTGTGTGAAGATATCGTCCAGAGTCGAAGCGATATGGGCGCCACCCAGTACGATGGGCAAGTCCGGCGCGCGCCGCTTCAAGAGAAGACAGGTCTCGAGACAACAGGGAACCTGCGGGGTCATGATGCTGAAGCCAACGAGATCGGGTTGGCATTTCAATATATGATCGGCGGTCTCCTGCGCGGTCATCCCATCGATATCCGCATCCAGTATCGATACAATATGCCCAGCTTGCTGCAATTCCGCGGCTATGTAAAGTATCCCCATCGGAGGCAGGCCGTATTGGGGTTTCTCTCCTGGAAGTAACGCAGGATAACAAAGAACGATTTTCATGACATACCTCTAATGGACCATTGGAGTAATATTATGAACCCTTTAATCGCCACTTCGACCAACAAAAGCTCCGAATTTGTACCGTTCGATACCCTGCAGCGCGGTTCTATGATGTCCAGTCCCGATCGAAGCCGCTCGTGCAACTAAAGTCGATCCTAGCGTTGATGGCGGAGGAGACCATAGCATAATTGCCCTAAAAAGGCAACCTGCGTGAAGAGAACTGT
>JAKEEL010000194.1 GCA_022616595.1 Methylococcaceae bacterium | reverse complement strand
GCACCGGAATTTCGTTGAGCCATCGATAGTAGACATGAGTATGCTGGTTGCGATCGTGCTTAAACTCGCGAACACAGTAGCCGCAGTAAACATGATAGGCGACCAGCAACAGCAGGAGTCCGAATTTTGCGTGAAGCCAGCCGGAGGCATGGTACGGGATCCACGCATAATCGATCAGCATCCAGATTCCAAACACGAGCGTTAACAACATTCCGGGCGTCATGATTCCATAATAAAGCTTTCGTTCCATGAGTTTGAATCGCTCCAAGCTGATCCGGTCTTCGCTCATGGCATGGTAAACAAAAAGTCGCGGCAAGTAAAACAACCCGGCGAACCAGGTGACCATGAACACCAGATGCAAGGCTTTCAGCCACATCAGCCGCTTTCCTTGCTTAACAATTCACGAATAACAGGCCTGAGCTTCCGAGGATCGATTCGACCGAGTGTATGCATGGCGATGGATCCGTCCGGCCCGATCAAAAAACTGGCCGGGATTTGCGAAACGGAACCGAAGGCATGGGCCAGTTCAGCCTTGAGGTCGAGTATTACGGGATAAGGGAATCGCCAGTGACGCGCGGTCTCTACGACCCGATTCGGAGGATCATAGAACATTGCAACCGCCATTAGCCGGAAGCCTTCGGGGGCAAATTCTTCGTACAATCTTATCAGGTCTGGAATTTCACGGATACAGATCGAACAACTCGTCGCCCAGAAGGTAACCAGTACCGGCTTTCCGCGCAGATCGGACATGGCCAAAGTCCGGCCCGTTGTGTCTTTGAACAGTACTTCTGGCGCCCGGATTATTTCGATCGGGAATCGATTTTCGATGATCCATAGAGCGATCAACAATGCGACCAATATCGCAAAGTACACGCTTGCTTTCATGATGGGCGCTGACAGCTCATCGCCGCGTCAGTTGGGTAGCAATTTCACCGCGAATGACTTTGGACAGAGTTTCAACTAAAAGTTTGTGTTCGGTTTCCAAAACCCGGGCCGCGAGAGTTTTCGCGGTGTCATCGTGTTTGATCGGAACCTTTTCTTGAGCGAGTATCGGACCCTGATCGTAATCCTCTTCGACCAGATGCACGGTCGCTCCGGTTTCGCGTTCACGGGCATCCAGTACTTCTTGGTGTACGCGTAAACCGTACATCCCCTGCCCCCCGTATTTCGGGAGTAGTGACGGATGGATATTGATAATCCGCCCGGCGAAACGACTCAGAACGGGCGCGCCGACTTTTTTCATGTAACCGGCAAGAATCACCAAGTCCACTCGATGCTCCAACAAGATCCGGAGTATGAATTGGTCCGGAGAATCGCGGCTATCGGCACAGGTTTCGGAATTAGCGATGTAGTAGGGTATCGATTGCTTCTCGGCCCGTTGCAAGGCCTGGCTCGATGCATTGTTGCTGATCAGCACCGCCGGAATCGCTGCGAGGCGACCGCTGTTGCACGCATCGATGACCGCCTGCATATTGCTGCCTCGATGGGATACAAGAAAACCGAGTCGGATTCTAGTCATAACCGATCAGGCGGCCGGGTACTGCCCTACTGGCCGGCTTCGCCAGAGAAATATTAAATTGTTGGTTCTTCATCCGCGCATTGAGCGGGGTAATTCGCATCATAGCAGGGTCGGAGCGCCTTTCGCCAATCCGGAATGCGATAGGGGCGATGGTTTGCGGGTTCGAAGGATTTGAGATGGAAGATTGGTTCGGCGCCGCGCACTACAAATGCCGCTGGAGTCTGTTGGAACTGCCTGATAAAGTGAACCCCTCTTCGTACTGTTTCAGCACTCGTGATCAAAGCAGGCATTGTAGGCGGGACCGGCTACACCGGGGTCGAACTATTGAGGATATTATGCGGGCATCCGCACGTGGAGATTCGCGCCGTGACTTCCCGAAGTGATGCCGGTGTCAAAGTCAGCGATTTGTATCCCAATCTTCGCGGCAAAATAGATGTGCAATTCAAACCGCCGGAAGTCGAAATTCTGGCCGGCTGCGATGTGGTATTTTTCGCGACGCCGAATGGTACCTGCATGCGGATGGCGCGCGAGTTGCTGGGTCTGGGTGTTAAAATCATCGATCTTGCCGCGGATTTTCGGCTCCACGATCCCTCGGAATGGGAAACGTGGTACGGCGAACCCCATGCTTGTCCCGAGTTGTTGCAAGAATCCGTCTATGGGCTGACTGAAGTGAATCGTTCGGCAATTCGCGAAGCCCGTTTGGTTGCCTGTCCGGGCTGTTATCCGACGGCCGTGCAATTGGGTTTTCTACCCTTGATCGAGGTCAAGGCCGTCAGCCTTTCGAGCCTGATCGCCGATGTGAAATCGGGGATCAGCGGGGCCGGCCGGAAGGCTCAGTTGACTTCGCTCATGGCTGAATCCGGGGAAAGTCTGAAGGCCTATTCCGTTTCCGGGCACCGGCACTTACCGGAAATCCTTCAGGGGCTTTCGGGTTTTAGCAACGAAAAAATCGGTCTGACCTTCGTGCCTCATTTGATTCCGATGATTCGCGGAATCCATGCGACGTTGTATGCGCGTTTGACATCAACGGAAGTCGATTTCCAGGCGCTTTTCGAGAAGCATTACAGAAACGAGTTGTTTGTCGACGTCTTGCCGCCGGGATCCCATCCTGACACCCGTAATGTCAAGGGTTCCAATCGTTGCCAGATTGCGGTTCATCGGCCCCGGCAAAGCGATACGGTGGTTGTTCTGGTGGTGATCGACAATCTGGTCAAGGGCGCCGCTGGGCAGGCCGTACAAAACATGAATTTGATGTACCAGTTCGAAGAATCCACCGGGCTTGAGCAGGTTGGTTTATATCCTTGAAGGCGGGCCGTCGTTACCTGCCCTTTCCCTGATACAGATCGTGATCCGACCGATGATGAGCAGAACCGGGGCGGCACTCGGAAATTTTTGTGCCTTCGATGGGCGATTCAGGAAATCTGAACTACACTTCAACAAGGAAATTTAGTAATCAGTCGAGTTCATTCCGGAGATCGGAATCCACCATGGGTTCCTGCCCGTCTTATACGGACCGGTGCCCGGATTACAAGTGGTGTAGTCTATGTTCGGAAATCGAAGCAACAAGAAAATTAAAGCCAGTCGAGTGTCAACGGTGGTCGGTCAGGGAACCGAAATTCACGGTGATATTTCATTTGCCGGTGGGTTGCACGTTGACGGTGTGATCAAGGGAAACGTTACCGGGGATCCAACCGGCAACTCAGTATTGTCGCTGAGCGAAATGGGTATGATTGACGGCGAAGTGCGGGTTCCGATGGTGATTCTGAATGGTACTGTGCTCGGTAATGTGTATGCGTCCGAGCGTGTGGAGCTCGCACCCAAATCGAAAGTAACCGGTGATGTGACCTACAATCTGATCGAAATGGCGGTGGGTGCCGAGGTGAACGGGAGACTGCTGCATAACGAAAAACCCTCGGACGGGCTGCCACTTGGCCCGGCCGTCAAGTTGACGGCCAATCTCAAAAAGAAAGAACGGGAGACCAGTCTGGTATCGGAGTCTTGACGAAAGTTTCACGAAACGACATACTGATTCGGTTGGTAACTGATAGAGAGTAGTCGTATCGTGGATGTCACCCAAGCACCAGTTCAATTTACCGGCAGTGCGGCGGCCAAGGTCAGTGCGTTACTGGCAGAGGAAAATAACAGCAATCTGAAATTGAGAGTGTATATTACCGGCGGAGGATGTTCCGGTTTTCAGTACGGTTTCGTGTTCGACGACGAGTTTAACGAAGACGATACCGCGGTCGAACGCGACGGTGTAACCGTGTTGATCGACTCCATGAGCATTGAATACCTGTATGGCGCCGAGATCGATTACAAAGATGATCTGTCCGGTTCCCAATTCATCATTCGTAATCCGAACGCCGCGACAACCTGCGGCTGCGGTTCGTCATTCTCGATTTAATTTGCCGAAGGCCCGTCCGGCGTCCACCCTTTCTCAACGATTTTAAAAAAAACCGAACGCGCAATCGGGCTACGCTTGGACAGCGGCGCAGGTTGATGCATTACTGGGTTTCGGCCCGTTTGTAGTCAGCTTGGGCAAGCAGGGTGGTGCGATAGAGTTCCAGTTGACTGAGCAAAGGCGCGGTCGAAACCTTGAAACGGTCCATTGAATCCTCCTCGATGGACAGGGTATGCGGTAGCTTTACGGTTAAGGGATTGCGGTGCACGCCGTTGATTCTAAATTCATAGTGGAGATGGGGGCCGGTCGCAAGGCCCGACGCTCCCACGTAGCCGATAGTTTGTCCCTGTTCAATGTAACCGCCTTCGGTGACCTTTCCAAATCTGGACAGGTGAGCGTACAGGGTGCTGTAGTTCTTGCCGTGTTCGACGATCACAACACGTCCGTAGCCGGCTTGCTGACCCCGGAACGCGATCTTTCCATCGCCCGTTGCGCGAACCGGTGTGCCGGTCGGTGCCGCGTAGTCGACTCCCTTATGGGCTCTGATCCGGTTTAAAACGGGATGTCTTCGATGCAGATTGAAATGCGAGCTGATCCGCGCGAATTGAACAGGAGTACGTAAAAATGGTTTACGCAAACGGTTGCCGTCGGGAGTGTAATACCCGCTGACCCCCTTTTCGTTGGTAAACCGAACAGCGGTATGAGATTTGCCCCGGTTGATAAATTCTGCGGCGAGAATATTGCCCACGCCGTAGAATTGATCATCAAGGAATAATTGTTCATAAATTACAGTAAATTCGTCTCCTTTTCGGATTCCCAATGCAAAATCGATATCCCATCCGAAAATTTTCGTCAACTCCATGATCAGCTTGTCATTCAGTCCTGCAGCCTTGGCGTCGCGAGACAGCGATGAGCGGATCAATCCGTTGGCGTGGGTCGTTCGCCGTTCAAAAGCTCTACTTGATTTGATACTCGCATAGCCTGATTCGGTTCTAGTCACTTCCAGCGTATCGATGCGGTTCAGGCGGTAGCGCAGTTGTTCCAGTTCGCCGGTTTCGCTGATAAGAACCTCGATTTCCTTCCCGGGGCGTACCCGGGTGAGATCTCTGGCAAACCGGGTCGAGGTTAGAATTGTGTGCAGGATCTGTGTGTCGATTCCGAATCGGCTGAATATCCGTGAAAGCGTGTCTCCCTTTTGTATCCTGTATCTTTGCCATCGGTCTTTGACTGGTGGCGTATCGTTTAGCGTCTCGGGTTCCGTGTCGTTTTCAGGCTCGGCAAAATTGGCTTGG
>JAKEEL010000193.1 GCA_022616595.1 Methylococcaceae bacterium | reverse complement strand
GATGAGGTGATGAAGGTGTTTAGGGTATGACGGGAAATAGTCTGATCAGGGAAAATACTAGGGCTGAACAGTATACCAAAGCCCGATTTTGGAAATGTGCGTTGCAAGTGAATCCGGCAGGTTATATCGCCTATCGTGGCGCCGATCACGGCATGACGGAGGAACGATACAATCAGAAGCTAGCTGGGATCGCCAAGGAAAATGACATTAAAGTGATCGGCCTGGCGGACCATGGCAATGTCGATAGTGTAGATGCTGTTCGCGCGGTCATGGAACGACATGGAATTGTGGTATTTCCGGGGTTTGAGATTGCGTCTGCCGAAAAAGCCCACTTTGTTTGCCTGTTTCCAGAGGACACTTCAAAAGATCAACTCAACCGATATTTAGGATCGCTAGGACTGACCAAATCCGATAACGGCGTTTGGCCGTCCAATTTCGGCGGCAAAGATCTCCTTGCAAAAGTTGATGAGTTAGGCGGGTTTGCCTATGCAGCGCACTGTACACACCAAGGAAGCGGCATATTGGATCGCCGGCTTGTTCATGTTTGGCAAAATCCACAGCTTAAAGCTGTGCAAATTCCTGCTACGATCGACGATCTGAAAAACGATGAAGGCCAACGCTATCGGGAAATATTGTTGAACAAGACGCCCGAATACAAACGCGAGACAGCGATTGCCATCATCAATGCCAAAGATGTGGAGCAGCCGGAAACCCTTGCGAATCCCAAAGCATCCTGTTTAATCAAAATGACCCGGCCATGCTTTGAGTCGTTCAGGCTGGCGTTTCAGGACCCGGAATCACGGGTGCGTCTGAATAGCGAGGTTGGTGAAAAATATTACTCGCGTATCGAAAGCCTGACGGTAACCGGCGGTTATTTAGACGGAGTCAACATAGAATTTTCCGAGCACCTGAATGCGGTCATCGGGGGCCGCGGCACCGGAAAATCAACATTGCTGGAATGTATCCGTTTTTGCCTGCAATTGAGACCGATGGGCAAGAACGCTCAAAAGCAACATGATGAAATAATCAAAGAGAATCTCGGGAAATCGAAGGCGCGCGTAGAGATCGTGATTCGTTCGTCGCGCATGAATGGCAAACTGTTCACTGTTGCCAGACGATATGGCGAAAGTGCCAGTGTCAAAGACGAGAGCGGCGGCATATCGGCATTTCAGCCATTGGACTTACTGCCCGCAATTGAAATCTACGGTCAAAATGAAATTTACGAGATCGCCCAGGACTCAGCCAGTCAACGCCAATTGCTATGCCGGTTCCTCGAGACGGACGAGTGCGACGGCGACAAACGTATTCGGGAAATCCTCGGGAAGCTTGCGGAAAACAGAAAAAGATCGCTTGAGGCGCAAGGAAATGTAGCATCGATTGAAGACGAAGTCGCACGTCTGCCGAAATTGGAAGAACGGTTAGGGCAATTCAAAACGCTGGGACTCGAAGAAAAACTGAAAATCGTGCCATTGCTGGAGACGGAAAAGCGCTTGCAGCAGAGGGTGATTGAAGAAGAAAGTCAAAATCTTGATAAAGCCTTTCAATCCGTGCGCGATTGCCTGCCAGATACCGCGTTCCTGAGCGATGCCGCCACCGGGCATCTTCCACACGCCGAGATTTTGCGAAAGCTCCGCACTGTGTTGGATGGTCTGCGTACTGAGGCTGAAAACCTGCTCGGTCAATGGACGACCAAATATGCGGATGCGAAGGCCAGCATTGAAGCATTAAACGATGAATTGACTGGTTTGATCCAGCAGGAAGAAATGCAATTGGAACAAACTTTCAAAGAACTGCCTGCTCTTGAAGGCAGAACCGGCAAAGCAATCGGGTATGAGTATCAGGACCTATTAAAAGAAATCGAACGCATCAGGCCTAAAATGACGCTTATCGAGAACCGCAGGAAAGTGGTCACCGAGCTTAACAGTCAACGCAAAGCGATCCTGGACGAATTGTCATCCCTTCGGGCGAATCGTTCCGCCCAATTTGAAAAGGCACTGAAACGCCTCAATAAACGACTTTCAGGAAAGCTGAAATTAACGGTCATCCCTGAAGCTGAGCGACATCCGGTCATCCAATTCCTGTTGAACTGCCAATTGGAAAGCGTCGCTGAAGGGCGTTTGGCCTGGATACGGGATGCAGAGAACTTCTCTCCGGTTAAATTGGCCGAGTTGATCCGGCTTGGATCGGACGCGATTCGGAATGCTGGCTGGAATGTTACCCCTACCGTTGCGGACGCTTTAAGCCGTCTTGGCACCGAGCAGGTTTTGCAATTGGAAGAGTTGGAATTGCCGGATTCGATCAATATCGAATTGAATATCGCGCATGAAGGTCGCGAAAACTTCAAACCGTTGGATAAGCTGTCAACCGGCCAACAATGTACAGCGATTCTGCATCTGCTGCTGCTCCAAAACCTTGATCCGCTGATCATGGATCAACCCGAAGATAATTTAGATAACGCCTTTATAGCCGACCGCATCGTCGCTGAGTTAAGGTCGGCGAAAATAGCCCGGCAGTTTATTTTCGCTACCCATAACGCCAATATCCCTGTTTTCGGAGATGCCGAATGGATTGGAGTTTTGGAAGAGGATGAGGGGCAGGCTCGCATGCCTTCAGGGTCTCAAGGGGCAATTGATGTGCCGCAAGTGCGGGATAAAGCGGCCGATATTCTTGAGGGCGGAAAAACGGCTTTTATCCAACGTAAAGCCAAATATGGTTATTAACAGCACGTATGTTCAAAGCCGAGCTATTTGAAATTATTGCCAATGGCGAGAATTCGGGGGTGGAATTCAAAAGGGACGATATTCGTCCCGAACAATTGGCCAAGGAAATCGTCGCCTTGGCCAATTTCCAAGGCGGTAGAGTTCTGCTCGGTGTGGAAGATGACGGAACCATAGCAGGTATTCAACGCGATAACCTTGAGGAATGGGTTATGAACGTCATTCAGGACAAAGTACACCCGCTAATCCTCCCTTTTTACGAAGAAATTAAAATAGATGAAGATTCTACGGTCGCTGTAATCAGCTTGCCTCAGGGGATATCCAAGCCTTATGTGGTAAGAGACGGCGGCGCGGAGAAAGTTTATATCCGTGTCGGTTCCACATCCCGATTGGCAACCCGCGAGCAACAAATGCGCCTTTTTGAGCTAGGCGGCATGTTACATTCCGAACTGATGCCGGTGCCGAGAACGGATATCAGTTGCCTTGACGAGGCTCGACTTCAAAACTATTTGAAAGACTTTATTAAAGATCCGGAAATACCTCACACTCCTGATGAATGGGAAAAGCGGCTACTTGGGTTGGGCTTTCTAGTAGACGCAAACGATAAAGTTTATTGCTCAATCGCGGGACTGGTGCTTTTCGGGAAAAATCCGCGCAGCTATTTGAAACAATCCGGGATAAGACTATTTGTGTTTGCGGATCAAGACAAAGAATACAACGCGCGGTTGGATATTATTCTCGACGCTCCTATGGTTGGTCGCTGGGATCTTACCGGAGATCGAAAACAACTAATTGATGGCGGGATTATTGAGCGATTTATAGAGCAGGCAACCCCCTTTTTTTCTCGAGAATTGCCTGAACTCGATAAACATTTCAGAAGGGAGATCGAGTGGCTTTATCCCATGGATGCAATCCGCGAAATTGTTGTCAATGCTCTCGCCCACCGGGACTGGACCCGGTCTGTCGACATAGAAATTGCCATTTACTCCGATCGGTTCGAAGTGATCAGTCCGGGCGCCCTGCAAAACTCAATGACCGTCGAGAAAATGACCGCTGGACAGCGATCGCCTAGAAATACAATGATAATGGAAGTATTGCGCGATTATGGTTACGTGGATTTTCGCGGCATGGGGATTCGCACTAAAGTCATTCCGCTCATGAAAAAATACAACCACACAGACCCTATTTTCCAAGCAACAGACGATTATCTGAAAACGATACTGCCTGGCAAAATGGGTGATATGTCTTGAATGGCCCCATCGGCGACACCTTCGAAGATAGTCTCGCTAAATTCACCGGAGAAGAGCAAAAAGTTGAAATGAGATATTGGCTGATGAAATCCGAACCCGGCGAATTCGGTATCGACGACCTCGAAAGGATGCCGGATCAAACGCACCACTGGGATGGCGTACGCAACTATCAAGCCCGCAACATGATGCGCGATGACATGAAAATCGGTGACCGGGTGTTTTTTTATCACTCGAACTGCGCGGAACCCGGCATTGCCGGAGTCATGGAAGTGTGCCGGGAAGCCTATCCGGACTTCACCGCTTTCGATCCGGACGACCCGCACTTCGACCCGAAAAGCACCCCGGATAATCCGCGCTGGTTCATGGTTGATGTCCGCTTTGTCCGTAAACTGAAAAGAGTCCTTTCGCTAAAAGAGCTGAAAGAATCGCCGCAGCTGCAAGACTGGGCGCTGGTTCGACGCGGAAACCGTCTTTCCGTTCTGCCGGTCGGGGCAGACCATTGGCATTTTGTTTTGTCCCTGGAATAAACATCCCGGCAACGATTTCCGCGATCCGCGCGGCGCAAGGAGCCTCATTGCGGGCATTCATGACCGCCCGCATACAATTTGTAGACCGGATTCTGGGTCTCGTTGACATACTCGAAACCCAGGGCGTCCAGGCATTGGGTAAAGACCTTGCGTTCCCCGGCCGGAACTTGGATGCCCATCAGCACCTTTCCGAACGCGGCTCCATGATTCCGATAGTGAAACAGACTAATATTCCACCGGCCGCCGAGCGCCGCAAGAAATTGCAGCAACGCGCCGGGCCGCTCCGGAAATTGAAAGCGGTATATGATTTCATTCAAAAGGCAGGGAGCATGGCCGCCGACCATGTAACGCATATGCTCCTTGGCGAGTTCATTGTCGGTCATGTCGATCACCGGAAAACCTTTGGCCACGATGGACTCGATCAGTTGTACCCGTTCTTCGGGTTCGCCGCCGGTCCCGAGGCCGACGAAGATCTGCGCTTCCTTCGCGTCGAAAAAGCGGTAGTTGAACTCGGTGATGTTGCGTTTGCCCAAGGCCCTGCAGAATTTGAGAAAACTCCCCGATTCTTCGGGAATCGTGACCGCGAGAAGAATTTCACGATGCTCGCCGACCTCGGCCCGCTCCGCCACATAACGCAGTCGATCAAAATTGATATTCGCGCCGCTTTCGATCGCGATCAGATTCTGGTCCTTGAGCGATGAATGCTCCGCGACATATTTTTTGATCCCGGCCACCGCGAGTGCACCGGCGGGCTCGGCAATGGTCCGGGTATCATCGAAAATATCCTTGATCGCGGCACAGATTTCATCGGTATTCACGGTGATCACAGCATCCACGCATCGATGCGCGATGCGGAAGGGCTCCTTCCCGATCTGTTTGACCGCCACGCCGTCGGCGAAAATACCGACCTTATTGATGATGACCCGCTTATTGGCTTTCAAGGCCCGGTTCAGACAGTCGGAATCCTCCGACTCGACGCCGATTATTTTGATCTCGGGGCGCACGAATTTGACATAGGACGCGATCCCCGCGATCAGACCACCCCCGCCGACCGGAACGAAAATGGCATGGATATCGGTGCGGATCTGACGCAAAATCTCGTCGCCGATGGTGCCTTGACCCGCGATCACGTCCGGATCGTCATAGGGATGAATGAAGGTCAATTTTTTCTCGGCGGCCAGGGCAAGGGCATGCTGATACGCATCATCGTACGAATCGCCATGCAGGACGATCCGGGCGCCGCGGCTTCTAACCGACTTGACTTTGATCTCCGGAGTCGTTTTCGGCATCACGATGAGCGCATTGATCCCGAGCTTTTCGGCCGAAAGCGCCACGCCTTGTGCATGATTCCCGGCCGAGGCGGCGATCACGCCCTTCTCGCGGTCCTTATCACCGAGCAATGCCATTTTGTTGTAGGCGCCCCGCAATTTAAATGAAAAAACCGGCTGGAGATCCTCGCGCTTCAGATACACTCGATTTTCGAGGCGTCGGGAAAGCGAGGCGGCGTAATCCAACGGTGTTTCGACCGCGATGTCGTAAACGCGGGCGCGAAGAATTTTTTCGATATAATGATCGGACATAGACCCTGTTATTCTTTAGCAACCGGAATCCGGCCCGGCACATGGTACCGCGAATCGACGAGGGATTGATTCACCCGGGAACGAAATTCTGTGACTTCGGCAACATTCCGCTTTATCATCCTGAAATCCTGATCGCTCTAAAACCTCACGATGTCTCAAGACGACTTGAAATTTCGTGCCGCCGCCGCGGCGCTCGATTATTTGGACGACCGCAAAATCATCGGAGTCGGCACCGGCTCGACGGTCGATCATTTTATTGATTTTCTGAATGACTTCAAATCGAGACTGGACGGTGTCGTTTCCAGTTCCGAAGCCAGCACCTTGAGACTCAAAAAAATCGGCATCCCGGTCATCGATTTAAACAGCGCGGGGCCGATTGATCTGTATGTCGACGGAGCGGACGAAATCAACGGCCAACTGCAGCTGATCAAGGGCGGCGGCGGAGCCTTGACACGCGAAAAAATCATCGCCGCGGCAAGCAGGCAATTCATCTGCATCGCGGACGAGAGCAAGAAAGTTGACGTGCTCGGCGGATTTCCGCTGCCGATCGAAGTGATCCCGATGGCCCGTAGTTTTGTCGCGCGTGAAATCGTCAAACGAGGCGGCCAGCCCGTGTGGCGCAAAGATTTTGTAACGGATAACGGCAATCCGATTCTCGACGTTCACAATCTCACGATCCTCGAACCGATCAAACTCGAAAGTGAGATCAACAATATTCCCGGCGTCGTCACGGTCGGGCTGTTCGCGATCCGGCCGGCCGATATCGTGTTGCTCGGAACACCGACCGGAGTGAAAAGATTCGGGTGAGAAGGTCGCTCAGGATTTGCCGCATATCGGGAATCTCGCGTGTTAGACTGAACCTGAAATCCATCTATACTTTGAAGGGCTTTCAATCACCCGCGGCGCCCATGCACCTCGACAAAACAACCTCCCTGCTGTGTCTGATCCTGTTCCTTGGTGGACACTCGCTGTACCCGAGCGCGCTTGCCGATACCGTGGTCCTGAAAAATGGTAAAAAATTCGAAGGCATCGTGAAGAAGGAGACTCCGGCGATCGTCACGGTCGATATCGGCCTTGGCACCATCTCGTTCAATCGAGATCAGATCGCCAAGGTCGAGCGTTCGGAAAATCAGGTGATTGAAGAGAACTGGCAGCGCGAGTTCTTCAGCCGCGGCAAATTCGTCCCCGATGGCCTGCATGATTTCGCCGAAAAATTCGCCGCGCTGGAATCCTCGAGAAATACCGCGGCTAGAGTCAGAGGCGAAAATTCCCGGATACAGCGCCGCAGGACCGAATTGTTCAACGAGATCAACTCGATCCAAAATGAAATTTCAGAGATTGCCGCTCAATTCCAATCCGTTGTTCCAGAGAAAAACATACAAAAATACAATTCCCTGGTAAAACACCAGAATCGACTCGCGAGCCGGGTTGTTCTGATCAACGACAAGTTGCAGCAGGATTACGACCAATCCGCCGCGAATTTGGAAATTATCTCCGCCTATATGGAACAGCTGGCCGACTTTAAAAACGAACTGGCGCTGAAAAAAACTGAGGCCAAAGATCAGGTTCAGGACGCTGGCAGCAAAACCGCGGGGTTTTTCTCCAGCATCGAGCAACGCATCGAACAGTATTCGACCGAATTTCAGCAAATCGAGGTCCCTCATCAGGGGGCTCAGGATCATATGCTGGTCACGGTCCGGGTAAACGACCGGATCGACGGGTTATTCTTGCTGGACACCGGCGCGACCTATGTCACCCTGTCCAGTGAAATGGCCAGGAATCTGGGCCTTGGACTTTCCGGCAAAAACAATATCTCGGTATCGCTTGCCAACGGCTCCAGCGTCAGCGCCCAGCCGGTGATACTCGACTCGATGCAGGCCGGGGATGCCAAGGTGCATGGCGTAATCGCGATGGTGTTCCCGGAATCGCCGCACGACGGGGTCGATGGACTGCTCGGAATGAGTTTCTTACGGGAGTTTACGATTCAAATGGACCCGGTCAATAAAAAATTGGTTTTCCAGAAGTTCGCTCCGAACTGACTTCCGGAATCATTTACAACCGCGAGGAAACGCGGAAAACCCTTAACCGGGCCGGTTACCGTAAAGCTCTGAATCTTTATACAAATCGTGCGCATGGCGCATCAGGACCATGGTCACCGAAGCAACCGGCAGGGCCAGCAGAATTCCGACAAAACCGAAAATCTGGCCGCCGGCAAGAATCGAAAAAATCACCGCGACCGGATGCAGCCCCACCTTGTCTCCAACCAGCCAGGGCGTCAACAACATGCCTTCAAGCGTCTGCCCCACCGCGAATACCGCAATGACCGGCATGACCGCCCAGACATCCTGAAACTGGACGATCGCGGCGATGCAAGCCGAAACCACGCCGACGATCGAACCGAGGTAGGGGATGAAACTGATCAAGCCGGCCATCATCCCGATCAGCAGCGCGAGATCCAGGCCGGTCAGCCATAATCCCAGCGTGTAAATCACGCCCAAGGCAACCATGACCGAAAACTGCCCTTTCAGAAATGCACCGAGCACCGCATCGGATTCGGCGGCAAGCCGGATGACGGTCGGTTCCACCCGCTTCGGCAAAAGATCGCGGACCTTTCCAATTAGAATATCCCAGTCTCGCAGCAGATAAAATGCGACGATCGGGATCAGTATCAGATTCATCATCCATTCGGCAACTGCCCGTCCGGAACGTGAGAGAGACCCGGCCAGGGTCGCGACCAACCCGCCTGCCTGGCTCCAATGAGACTTGAGCACGGCAACGATTTCCTCTACTTCAAAGATTTCGGTTTGCAGACCGAATCGCTGATGCAGCCAGGGAACCACCACGCCTTGCAGCCATTCGATATAGCCTGGCAGGCTCGCCAGTAATCGTCCGACCTGATGCTCGAGCAAGGGAATCACCAGCAGCAGTATCGCCGCCAGGATCAGGAACATCGCGATAAATACGCAACTGACCGCCGCGGTTCTACCGATTTTTTGGGCTTCCAGTTGGTCGGCCAAAGGATCGCCGAGATAGGCCAGCAATGCGCCGACCGCGAAAGGCGTGAGTATCGGAGCCAACAGATAAATAAGCCATCCGGTTCCGGCGGCGGCTGCCAGAACCAGCCATTTTTGCGAATCGGTCATTGCCCCTCCCTCTGGAATTGAAGAACCCTTATTGTAGGCCACATCTACGGTTACGAACATCATCCGGCGCAACATGATCCCGATACAACGAGAATTGCGATGGTATCGAAACGGAAAAAAGCCGGCTTTGTTCTAAAATAAAAAAACATTCCTTTGCTATACTCAAATCGATTTTCAATAAGCGCAGGCGATGAATCATGAAAAAAGGAACCTATCCGGTAACATTATTTATGCTTTTGGGTTGTGTACTGTTTACACCGATGACTATGGCCCAAGGGATGTCGCAGTATTCCGAACCGGGCACAGTCCCCGCAAGCCCCGGCACGATGAGTGAAAGCTACGGAACGACCTTCGGTAGAAAACTCGGATCCGGCGCCTCGAACATGGCCATGGGATGGATTGAAATCCCCAAAAACACGCTGAACCTGACCAACGACATCGATACCAAATACGTGCTTTTCGGTCTGGTGGGCGGAATCATCAAGGGGACCTTGCATACCATTGGACGCACGCTGACGGGAGTCGGTGATTTCGTGACCTCTCCTGTGCCGACCAAACCCATGATCAGACCCAACTATGTGTGGGATCAATTTGGCGAAGACACCACCTACGGTCCTTATTTTCAGCTTACCGACCCGCCAGGCAACGCCGAATAAAGGAATCGCAACAGGATCTGCTCCAAAGCGCGTCATTCATGGTAGATCGGCGCGCTTTTTTTCGATTCCGGATTCGAGGATGATCGTGGGGTTTCTCGTGGCCCTCTATTACCTCGGCCTGAATGTCGGCACGTATCCGCATCGACATGTCCAGATCGTCGAACCGGAACGGACCGCCCGGGAACACGGATCACGCCAGGATCATGAATCCATCAATTCCGGTCGAGAAACTCGATCCGTTCGCCAATCCGAACGGTTACTTCCGGGTCGCGGGTAAGTACTTCGGTCGATTGGTACAGACAAGGGCAATCTCAGTCCATGCTTGAACCCCTTCGTATCCTGATCGTGAACCAAAGTGTGGAAGTCCGTAGCACCTATAAACGGCTTTTGATTCGGGAAGAAAAGGCCGACCATATCTTTTTCGAGGCGGACACAGCCAGACAAGCCCTTGCCAGCATTCATAACGATGCTCCCGATTGCATGTTACTCGACGACCATCTACCCGATCTCGACGACCTCG
>JAKEEL010000192.1 GCA_022616595.1 Methylococcaceae bacterium | reverse complement strand
GCAACCGCTTATATTCTCGCGGAGACCGGAGATTTCCCGTTGGTCTCGCCGATGACGCCGATCGAACTGATCCAGAATACCGGTCCGGTCAAGACCCATATTTCGGTGCAGGACGGTAAGCCGGTGTTGGTCCAGTTCACCCTGAAGCCGGAACCGGTTGTCGACCGGTTTGTGCCCCGCGAATCCGAGATCGCGGAGTTTCTCGAGTTGCCGATCAAGGCGGTCGATACCAAAAAATATCAGCCGATGATGATTTCCTGCGGTTTCCCCTATCTCGTGGTTCCGCTGACTTCCTATCAAGCGGTACGGAACGCGCGCTTCAATTTATCGGTATGGAGCCGGACAGCGGCTCCTGCAACTTCGGCTCAGGAGATATTGCTGTTCTCCGCCCAGACTGCGAATCCGGTGTCCGATTTTCACGTCCGGCTGGTCGGACCCCGCATCGGGGTCAAAGAAGATCCTCCGATCGGCTCAAGCATCCCTGCGTTTACCAGTTATCTGTGCGCGCAGCCCCATGTCCGAACAGGAACCTACACCTTCGCGGTGGATCGCGGAACCGAAAGCAGTCGCCAGAGCCTTTTGCATCTCGAAATGGATAATAAGGGCAAGAATCAACTCAGCATTCGAGTCGGCGGCGAAGCGATCTTGATGTCCAGGGGAACGATGAACGTACCCGCCGCGCTGTGAGAGTATGCTTATCGCACTTCGCATGACGGCGCCGGAGTGTTTGCCAGAGGAGGCCGTGAATGCGTCCGTGCAGGCTTTTTGCAAGCTTTTTGCACGCTTCTGTTGGGAATCGCGAGGATCGGGTCGCTTCGAAATCTACCGACTGGTCTCGGCTCCGTTTTCCACAGTTTATGTGGAATAGCTTGTGGATAAAGCTGTGGATGATATTGCGTCCGTTCGGAATTGTTGAGTTTTTATTCGATTGTATGAATTTTTACCACCCGTCGAGTTTGGTACATATATTTTTATAAAATCCAATGTGATAGCTGTTATTCGCTCGATCCGGCATTAATTCAAGACGGCAAGTTTAGATTTCTATCGGCCTGTCTCGGCTTGTTGTTGATAACCGCAGGCCAATCATCCTGTTTGATTAAATTCGGGTTTGTGCTATGCAATTTCCTTTTCGCGAGCTACCGAAGCTTCGTCGGAGCGAGACACGACAGCCCCACGCGCGGGATCCGGTCCCGAATCGGACTCGGAATCAGACCTTGAGACCGCTCCTGTACGCACGCGACCCCGGGGTCGAAACGGTCCTGACGCGCCCGGTGGCCGGAAAAATTCAGGACCGTTCGGACTGGCTGAATCGGGTCGAATGGAAGTCCAGGGATTTTCAGTGAAAGGATTGTGTTACTGAGGATCTCGTGCTTCGTCGGGCCGATCAGGGATCAGCGATCCGAGAAATAACGGCTTTCCTCGTCGTAGTATTCCGGGAAGCCGACCGCGGCTTTCAGACCCTCGAAGTCCAGGATATTCTTGGGTTGTAGACCCGCGCGGATCTGTTCCAGGCAGGACCGCATCGCGACAATCGAGGTATTCAACAGAGTCAAGGGATACACGGCGATCTTGTAGCCGATGTCTTCAAGCTGATTCGGCGGTAGATTCGGAGTTTTACCGAACTCGATCATGTTGGCCATCTTCGGTCCTGGGACTGCGTCGCAATAGCGTCTCATTTCGTCTTCGCTTTCCGGGGCTTCGACGAACGAAATGTCGGCTCCGAGTTCGGCAAAACCCTTGGCGCGTGCGATCGCCTCGTCCAGACCGTGGGTCGCCCTCGCATCGGTGCGGGCCATGATCAAAATGTCCCTGCCCTCGTTGCGGCTGTCGACCGCGGCCCGGATTCGGCTGAATGCTTCATCGCGATCGACCACGGCCTTGTTCTGGGTATGGCCGCAGCGTTTCGGGGCCAACTGGTCTTCGATCATGATGCAGGCGAAGCCCGCCGCCGCGTAGCCCTGAACGGTGCGCTTCACGTTCAGCGCATTGCCGTAACCGGTATCGCCGTCGCCACACACCGGAATCGATATCGCGGAGCAGATATTCCGCCCCTGATCGACCATTTCCCCGTAGGAAATCAAGCCGGTGTCCGGCATGCCGAGCCGGCTCGCCGAGACCGCGAAGCCGCTCATGAACGCGATATCGAAGCCGGCGGCTTCGATCAGCTTGGCCGATGTCGCATCGTGGCAGCCCGGCATGATCAACAAGCCGGGTCTGTTGAGCAACTCTCTCAACCGATCTGCGGGCGACGTCATAAGGTCTGTTCTCCTGTCATGGTCCGATCGATGACCCGCGTCGTGATGCCGGAGGGTCACCGACCGCGGAACGTATCTTAAAGCAAGGGGACGATCAGCAAGGCGACGATATTGATGATCTTGATCATCGGGTTGATCGCGGGACCCGCGGTATCCTTGTAGGGATCGCCGACCGTGTCGCCCGTCACCGCAGCCTTGTGGGCCTCCGAGCCCTTGCCGCCGAGGTTGCCGTCCTCGATATATTTTTTTGCGTTGTCCCAAGCTCCGCCGCCCGTGGTCATGGACAAGGCGACGAACAGTCCGGTGATGATCGAACCGATCAATACCCCGCCGAGAGCCTCCTTTCCGAGCGTCAGCCCGACGATCACCGGGACCGCGATCGGGAGCAGCGAAGGGACGATCATTTCCTTGATGGCCGCGGCGGTCAAGAGATCGACCGCTTTTGAATAATCGGGCTTTCCGCTACCGTCCATGATCCCCGGGATTTCCTTGAACTGGCGGCGGACTTCGACCACGATTCCGCCGGCCGCGCGGCCCACAGCTTCCATCGCGAGGGCTCCGAACAGGTAGGGTACCAGACCACCGATGAACAGACCGATCACGACCATGTGGTCGGACAGATCGAAAGCCATGTTACCGCCCAGGTTCGCGGTGTAATCGGCAAACAGGACCAGCGCGGCGAGCCCCGCCGAACCGATCGCATAACCTTTGGTAACCGCCTTCGTGGTGTTGCCGACCGCATCGAGCGGATCGGTGATGTCGCGGATTTCCTCGGGCAAGTCCGCCATTTCCGCGATGCCTCCCGCATTGTCCGTGATCGGACCATAGGCATCCAGCGCGACGATCATTCCGGCCATCGACAACATCGCGGTGGCCGCGACGGCCAGACCGAACAATCCCGCGAGTTCATAGGCTCCCCAGATGCTCGCGCAGACCGCGAGCACCGGGGCTGCGGTCGCTTTCAAGGAAACCGCGAGCCCCGCGATGATATTGGTGCCGTGACCGGTCGTGGACGCATTGGCGATCACCTTGACCGGATTGAACTCGGTCGACGTGTAATACTCCGTGATCGCGACCATCGCGGCCGTCAGGACCAGTCCGATCAGCGCCGCGAGATAGACATTGATCGTCGGCACGACGGCATGGTTCACAGTCAGGCTTTCGCCGAGCATAATCAGCGTGATCGGGTAGTACAGGATCGCCGACAGCCCGCCGGATACCACGACGCCCTTGTACAGCGCGTTCATGACCCTCCCGTCCTTCTTGACTTTGACGCAATAGGCGCCTGCGATTGAGGTGAAAATGGAAACCGCGCCAAGGACCAGCGGATAGACGATGGCGCCTTCGGATGCATTCTGGACCAGGAGCCCCGCAAGCACCATCGTCGCGATGATCGTGACCGCGTAGGTCTCGAACAGGTCCGCGGCCATGCCCGCGCAGTCTCCGACATTGTCGCCGACATTATCGGCGATCACCGCGGGATTGCGCGGATCGTCTTCCGGAATGCCGGCCTCGACCTTACCGACGAGGTCCGCACCGACATCGGCGCCCTTGGTGAAGATGCCGCCGCCGAGACGCGCGAAAATCGAAATCAAGGAACCGCCGAACGCAAGACCGACCAAGGCATGCAAAGGGTCTTCGGCGCCCGCGGCCACCAGCAGGGCATAGTAGCCCGCGACGCCGAGCAGGCCGAGCCCGACCACCAGCATGCCGGTGATCGCACCGCCGCGAAACGCGACCTGAAACGCGGCATCCAGGCCTTGGTAGGCGGCTTGCGCGGTCCTGGAATTCGCGCGCACCGAAATATTCATCCCGATATATCCGGCCGCGCCCGAAAGAACCGCGCCGAGCGCGAAGCCGAAGGCCGTGGCCCAGTCGAGAGCGAAACCGATGATCAGGAAAAGCGTGATCCCGACCACGCTGATGGTTTTATACTGGCGGTTCAGATAGGCTTTCGCTCCTTGTTGGATCGCCGCTGCGATTTCCTGCATGCGGTGGTTCCCGCCGGATCTCGAGTTGACCCAATCGATCGATATCAATCCGTAGAGAAGAGCGGCGCAGGCCGCGGCAATCGCAAACGAGACCCCCCAGCTGACGACGATGCCGATCACCAACAACAGCGCGACGCTGATGATCGCGATGTTCCGATAGTGGCGGTTCTGCATATACATTGCAATCCCGTGCCGATTGAATACGGCGTTTAATGTGGCCATGAATTTCCTCCTCTATTGTAATGATTCGACCGGCGGATCGTGTTGTACGTGTAAAGATGGTTTCGTTTCGGGAACCATGAAACACGCGTAGCTGCCTGGTTCGCGAAAGTTCTTGGTTCCGGTGTTCGGCCATTCGTGTTGGATGGCCTCGCAGAAAATCAGCGATCATCCCTGTCGGGTTGCTTTATCTATAGGATGTCTCTGAAATTTATCCGTTGAACGGTGTCGTGAGTTTTTTTTCGACACCGATGTTTTTCAGGGTCACATAGTCCGGCATTCCGTTCTTGTATGGCGGATAGTCCTCGCCCTCGATCAAGGGAAGCAGGTAATTCCGGCACGCTTCGGTGATCCCGAAGCCATCCGCGCTGATGAAAGCGCGCGGCAACATTTTTTCGACATTGGCGACTTCGGAAAGCGGCACCGAACCGATCTCCCATCGATAAGGCGAATCACAAGTCCGGACAATCGTAGGCATCACGGCGTTCTCGCCTTTGAGCGCAAGCTCGACCGCGGCCCGGCCCATCGCATAGGCCTGTTCCACATCGGTCTTCGAAGCGATGTGGCGCGCCGCACGTTGCAAATAGTCCGCGACGGCCCAATGGTATTTGTAGCCCAATGATTTTTTCACGATATTCGCAATGAGCGGAGCCACCCCGCCGAGTTGTGCGTGGCCGAAGGCATCGGTTCCTCCGGCCTCGGACAAAAAATTTCCGTTCGGACCCTTCACGCCTTCGGAGACGACCACCGAACAATATCCGTATTTCTCGACATTCTGACGGACCCGCGAGAGGAAAGGGCCTTCCTCGAATGGAAGTTCGGGAAACAGGATCACCACCGGAATATCATTCCGATCATCCGCGGCCAGCCCCCCTGCAGCCGCGATCCAACCGGCATGCCTTCCCATGACCTCGAGAACGAACACCCTGGTCGAGGTCGAGCACATCGAGGCGACGTCGAGGCTGGCTTCCCGCATCGACACGGCGACATACTTCGCGGCCGATCCGAATCCGGGGCAATTATCGGTAACCGGAAGATCATTGTCGACCGTTTTCGGAATCCCGATACAGGTGATCGGATACCCGAGCTTTTCGCCGAACTTAGATACCTTGTGGGCAGTATCCTGTGAATCACCACCACCGTTATAGAAGAAATACCCGATCTCGTGGGCTCTGAATACTTCGATCAGGCGCTCATATTCGATCTTGCTTTGATCCAGCCCTTTGAGTTTATGCCGGCAGGAACCGAATGCGCCCGCAGGCGTATGGCGCAGCGCTGCAACCGCTTCATCGCTTTCCCGGCCGGTATCGATCAGGTCTTCGGTCAATGCGCCGAGTATTCCATTCCGACCCGCGTAAACCCTGCCGATCCGTTCAGGATGTTTGCGGGCCGTTTCGATCAGGCCGCAGGCACTCGCGTTGATGACCGCGGTTACCCCCCCGGATTGAGCATAAAACGCGTTTTTCAATTGAAAACCATGGACATGTAAAAGAAATGGGGGATTATAACATAAGCCCGGCGGCAAAATAGAAGCATCGCTGTAGGAGTCAGGACGACGTCATCTATTTTCCTATTAGTGGATTTTGTTCAAACGGAATGACTTGGATCTGGTTTTGGGCAGGGGTCGAGTTTTTTTCACAGTTTCTGCAGGGATGTTTCTGCTGACGGCAAGCGTTATCGGGTATTCTGGTGGTGCCCGG
>JAKEEL010000191.1 GCA_022616595.1 Methylococcaceae bacterium | reverse complement strand
GCGTTAAAACTGGCCTCAAAATGCTCACATACTACGTGTATGCTGCGCTTTTTCGCCCAGTTTTGCCTTGCGCTGCATCCCTTGATCGAGATCTTGAACAGACTCTGAGGGCTTGGATCGCGGGTTTTGTTCTCCAGCCGACCGCGTTTCGGAGAGGCTCCACGGTACGGCCTTCGCATTGTTTGCTAAACTCAAACTATTTCTTCCAAAGGTTTCTCATCCCGCGATTCAGGTCCACTGTTCTGGCGGGTCATCGAAAACGGATGGACACCCAACCTTCCACGAATTGAGTCTACGCGGCCCGGTGCACAACCGGGTTTGCTCCTCGCAATGTCCCGACCCCGAACTCGAAAAGCTCCGGATCATACCCGGCTGACACTCTCGCGAAACCGAACGTCATCAGATTTTCGCAACGGACAGCGCGGGGACGCCAACCCCGGCGCGGGTCCGACCCGCTACCGCGCGAGTCACCGGACCGGCGGCAACAGACCTGTCAGCCAGGGCAATCCGGGATATTCGAAACCGGATTATGAACTCGGGATGCACTATACCGAGAAGTTCTCGGTTCGCGGAATGATCGGGCAAGGCGGCACCAGCCGCGTCCTGCTGGGCTTCGATAAACTGATCGGCCGCGAAGTGGCCATCAAGGAGTTGCTGGACGGTGAGATGGCCGCCGGGACCGATGATTCGTTCTCCATCGAATTGAACGAACGCTTCGAACGTGAAATCGCGATTACCGGACAGCTCGAGCATCCCGGAATTGTCCCTGTCTACGAGGCCGGGTACCGCAACCCTGGAGTCGGCTATTACGCGATGAAATACGTTCGCGGCAGGACCTTGAAGGAGGCGGTCGAGACCTGTCAGTCGCTTTCCCTGGAACTTTCCTTTGCGCATCGCATGAAATTACTCGATAACGTGATCGATGTTTGCGATGCGATCGCCTATGCCCATTCGAAGAACATCATCCACCGCGATATCAAGCCGGAAAATATCGTGATCGGCCGCTTCGGCGAGACCGTGGTGATCGATTGGGGGCTGGCCAAGGCTCTGGACCGGGACGAGACCCTGTACGGTGCATCCAGCCCGGACAAACAAAACGATCCGGCATCCGGCGAGCTGACTCAGGTGGATTCCATATTCGGCACTCCCCGTTACATGGCGCCCGAACAGGCTGGCGGTCAGACCGGAAAGTTCAGCGACGTTTATAGCCTGGGCGCGGTGCTGTTTTACGTCTTGACCGGAAAACCCGTCTATTCCGGCACCCTGAACGAAGTCATCGCGCAACTGACCAGCGATGCGCCGAGTCCGTCTCCACAACGAATCTTGCCATTCGTGACTGCCGAACTGTCCGCGATCTGCGAAAAGGCCATGCTCAAGGACCCCGCCGAGCGTTTCTCGGACGCGCGGGAATTGGCCGAACAACTCCATGCCTACCGGGACGGCCGGCTGATCAGTGCCTATGTCTACAGCCGCGGAGAACTTTTCCGGCGCTTTGTAAGCCGGAACAAAGCGTGGATTCTCGCCGTGGCGATCGTGATGATCGCCGTGCTCGGGGGAGCGGCCGCGTCCATGAAATACGCGATCGAGGCACATGAATCCCGCGCCAGGGCCGATGCGGCGCTGGTCGATGTGACCGCCTTGAGTCAGATGTCCATCCGGCATTCCCAGGAAATTACCGAGGTTGTGGAACGGCGCTTGAACGAGCTGAGCGCGGACATGGATGACACCGCGAAGGCATTGGGCCGTTCGGATGCCGGGAATGACCGGAACATTCAGATTCCATTGTGGGAATTGCACAGTCGATATCCGAACATCGATCATTTTCTGATCGTGGATGAAAAGGGTGCAGTAACGGAATATTCTCCAGGCAAACGGGTTCAGTCCGACGAACAGCGAGCGTTCGACACGAACAACCCGCGCTGGATCCAGCCCGGTGTGCTGACATCGAAATTCGGACGGGTGTTCGATCGAGGCGACAACGAACTGTACCTGCCGGTTCAGTCCCCGATCCCGGGTTCGGACGCTCGGGCCGGACGCCTGGTCGCTTTGTTGAAGCCGACCGAGTTTCTGTCCGATTTGATCTTTGCCGCCACGCCTTCGGGAAAGGTTCGGCCGCAAGCCTGGTTGATGCAGGATGATGGACTGATCCTGTACGATAATGACCCGAAAAGGGTCGGTGCAAACCTGTACACCGATTTGGAAATGCGCGGTTCCCCGACTCTGCAAGCGCTTGCAATACGCGTCAAGACGGAGGAGACCGGAATCGGGTATTACGCCCTGCCCGGGGAAAATCATACCGGCGAAGTCGATAAGGTCACCGCATGGGATACCATCGGCCTGGACAACGATCTGGAATGGAAGATCATCAGTTACTTCGAGTATCAAAGTCATTAGGGAACGGTTGATCCCTTCCGGAAACGGGATTCCCGCGTGAAACGGGACCGCCGTTCCCGTACTGCCGCCTGAGCCGACGAACCAATTGCCGTTCGTAGCAACTCCAGGCAGCCGGTCTTCATTTACGCCATTTCACGAACTCGTCATTCGTTTGTGTTAAACAGGCAGGGTTTCGGTCTAAGGTTCGACCACTTGTATGAATGGATATGCGAATATCGAGACTCATGCCCGCGCCCCGATTAGAGTTTGAAGTGCCCGAAAATTCAAACGCGCTCGATTATCTTGACGAGTTGAACACTGAAAAGGAACTGGTTCGGGACCGTGATCTCGCATTCACCCGGTTTTTCCTGGATACCTTCGACTGGCGGCTGTTCCGGAAAGGTTTCATCCTGGTTAGCGATTCACTGGATGGCCGGTTCAAAACGGCCTGGCAAACCTGCGACAACGCGGAAAACCTGCGCGTCCTGGGCAGCGATCGAATCCCGGTCCTGATTGAGGACTTCCCCGACGGGAAAATGCGCAGTACTCTCGCCCCCATTCTGGAAATGCGCGCGCTCCTGCCGCAAACTCGACTGGAATGCCTGCAGCGGCGTTGGAGGCTCTTGAACAAAAAGAAAAAAACGGTCGTGCGCCTGAACATTGAATCGTACACAATGGAGGATGTTAACCGTGAACCGAAAAAACTGCGCTCGCGCGTCCGCCTGGAAGCCGTACGGGGTTATGATAAGGATTTCATCGAGGTTCAGGCCTTGCTTCAGGATAGACTGAATCTATGTCCTTTAGCGGCCAACCTGCTGGTGGCCTCGCTCAATAAGGTCGGACGGCATCCCGAAGACTATAGCCCGGCACTCGATCTCAAACTCGAACCCTCGATGCGGGCCGATTCCGCGATCCGCATTGTCTTCTGCCGTCTGTTTTCGATCCTGGAAAGGAATGAGTCCGGTACGAAACAAAAGATCGACAGTGAGTTCCTGCATGATTTCCGGGTTGCGATTCGAAAAACCCGAGCGTTGTTGAATCAAAGTCAGGACATTTTGCCGGGCGACGGAATCAAGAATTTCGCTCGGGAATTTGCCTGGCTGGGTAAGGCGACCGGCCCAAGCCGCGATCTCGACGTCTATTTGTTGCATTTCGATCGTTTCAAAAAGATGGTGCCTGTTTCGATCCGGGATGATCTGGAGCCCTTGCGCGACTTTCTCCGCAACAAGCAGCATCACGCGCAATCGGAGCTGGTCAAGGTACTCGGCTCGGGCCGCTATGCGCAGATGAAGAAGGCATGGCAAAAATTCCTCGCGAAACCGATCGAGGAAAAACCGCAGGAAAGGCTGGCCGCCGAGCGGGTCAAGCTGATTGCCGACGCCCGGATCTGGCATGTTTATAAAGTCATCCATCGAAAAGGCCAGGCAATCGATTCCGACACTCGGCCGGCAAGATTGCACCGGCTCAGGATACACTGTAAAAAGCTCAGATACCTGATCGAATTTTTCGGAAGTCTGTATCCGGAAAAGCAGATTCGGCATTTAATCAAGTCCTTGAAGGGTCTTCAAGATAACCTGGGTGCCATTCAGGACCTTGAAGTTCAGGGAGCAAGCCTGCAAGAATACAGTACCGAAATGATGGAATCGCGCACCGCGGCCCGCACTCTGCTGGCCATCGGAGTGTTGGTCCAGGAACTCGAAAAGGAACGCGAGAGGGGTCGCCTCGAATTCATGCAGCGCTTTGCAGATTTCGACTCGGCGCAGAACCGAAAACTGTTCCAATCTTTGTTTAACGTAACTATCCAGCGAGATTCAATTGAGCAGCCGTAGGGAGCGCTATGCGCACGCCGAAAATCGATCGGTCTACCCATTTCCGCGTGCGCGCAGCGCACCCTGCCCATTGCTTTGTTTAAGAATGAAGCATAAAACACCGCTACATGATCATTCTGGCTTTATACAGTATTAAGGGAGGTGTTGGAAAAACAGCGGCCGCGGTCAATCTCGCCTACCTGGCCGCGGGCGAAGGCGCAAAAACACTGGCGTGGGACCTCGATCCCCAAGGGTCGAGCAGTTTTTATTTCCGGATCAAAGCGCGGATTCGCGGCGGCGGGAAAGGGCTGGTCGCGCGACAAACAGAGCTGGACCACGTGATCAAGGGAACCGATTACGACAATCTCGATCTCCTGCCCTCCGATTTTTCATTCAGAAATCTGGATCTTTATCTGGACAGCCGTAAAAAGCCGATCCGACAAATCTCGAAAATGCTAAAGCCTCTGGCCGAAGAGTATGACTACGTATTTCTGGATTGCCCTCCGAGTATATCACTGCTTTCCGAAGCGGTTTTTGCTGCTTCGGACGCGTTGATTTCTCCGATCATTCCGACCACGCTATCGGTCCGCACGCTCAAACAACTGGAAAAATATATCGATCATCAATCCGGCTACCATGCCGAACTGCTGCCGTT
>JAKEEL010000028.1 GCA_022616595.1 Methylococcaceae bacterium | reverse complement strand
TCCGTGTCCAGTTTTCGTGCGCTGGCATAATCATGATAATGGCTCAGGTCCGAGCTGATCACAATCAGGGTTTCTTCTCCACCCCAAAGGCGATCGAGTACTTCGGCGACTTGTTCCGCCGGCGCCGAACCGGCCACGAGCGGGACCAATTTGAAAGGTCGGAGCACCTGCTGCAGGAAGGGCAGATGGACTTCCAGACTGTGTTCGTAGGCGTGCGCCTCGTCGATCACCCGCACGCCCGGCAGTCCCCGGATCGCATCCCATGCGCCGAGATCGATCGGGATCTCTCCCAAGGGAGTCGAATAGTAAGCGGCGCTTGTGAGTGCGAGGCCTTCGAAACCGACGCGGTGCGAGGGGCCGAGGAGTACAACCCGTTCGACCGGATTCTTCAGATTGCTGATACTCGCATAGGCGCTCGCCGCAACCGGGCCGGAATAGATATAGCCCGCATGCGGAGCGATGATCGCTTTCGGCCCGGCGGATACCCTTTTAGCCGAAGCCAGGTAGCGATCGATCAAATGCCGGAGTTCGACTGGATCTTTCGGGTAAAAGGTGCCGGATACCGCGGGGGCTCTTACGGTTGATGGATTCATGGCAATGATGAACCTCTTGGAATGGATACGCTCAAAGGTTAATGATACGGATCGACGTGTCCACGATATTCAGGGTATCGACAAAATCCCGGGAGTCCGATAAATCAATTTGCCTGCTGGTGTTTCAAAACAGCCGCACCCGGACTTCCGAGGACATCAACCATTATCTGCCTCGATGATACCGTATTCAAGTACCGATATTTTGGTTTCGGAGTGAACATCGATGCAATTGCCCCTTCAAAGCGAAGTCTTTGCCACCCGTTATTGGAAAACCCTTGATGACGGGCGGGTCGAGTGCGCAATGTGTCCGCGCTACTGCAAATTGCATGAAGGCCAGCGCGGCTTATGCTTCGTGCGCGCCAACCACGAAGGCGCGATCGTATTGACGACCTGGGGACGCTCGAGCGGTTTTGTGATCGATCCGATCGAGAAAAAGCCATTGAACCAGTTTTTGCCCGGTACGCCGGTCCTGTCTTTCGGGACCGCGGGCTGCAATCTGGCCTGTAAATTCTGCCAGAACTGGGATATCAGCAAATCGAGAGAGATGGACACCCTGATGGACCTCGCAACTCCGGAAATGATCGCATCCGCGGCCCACCATCTGGGTTGTCGCAGCGTCGCCTACACCTATAACGATCCGGTCATTTTCCACGAATACGCGATCGATGTGGCACTAGCCTGCAAGGAAAAGAATATCCGCTCGGTCGCGGTCACCGCAGGTTACGTGTGTCCGGAGCCGCGCAGGGAATTTTATCGTTACATGGATGCGGCGAATGTCGACCTGAAGGCCTTTTCCGAGCACTTTTACAAAACGATCACCGGATCGAAACTCGGGCCGGTCCTGGAAACCCTGGAATATATCCGGCATGAAACCTCCGTCTGGCTGGAAATCACCACCCTGCTGATCCCGGATGAAAACGACAGCAGCCGCGAGTTGGATGAAATGACGCGATGGATACAGGATCACCTTGGTCCGGATGTGCCGCTGCATTTTTCGGCCTTTCATCCGGACTGGAAAATGCGCGACAAAATCCGCACGCCGGTCGAAACTTTGCTCAGGGCCAGAAAGATCGCGATCGAGAACGGCATACGCTATGTGTATGTCGGCAATGTCCATCACAAAGAGGCCGACAGCACCTATTGCAGCCGGTGCGATGCATTGCTGATCGGCCGCGACTGGTATCAGTTATCGGAGTGGAATCTGGATGCGGCCGGACGATGCAAGTTTTGCGGTACGAGGTGCGCGGGAGTCTTTGAAAGCCGGCCCGGAAACTGGGGTCCGAAACGAGTCGCGGTGGACCTGTCCCGGCATAGCCAATGAACTTCCGGTAATCGGGTGAATTTCAAAAACCAACCCGGTCGATTCTTCCGTTTTGGCACGACGAGGACGGCGGCTCAGCATTTTGCAGCAATTCCGAAAGACGGGTATCGCCGTCGATGTTGCCCCTGAGGCTGATCCGCAACTCGCTGACCAAACCGCCGTCACATTCGACCCGGACCTTGGTGCCGGCGCCGGTTCCGAACGCCGCATCAAATCGCGCCTTGATGTCGCTCGCGGCAATCGTTTGTCCGATATTCGCGGCAAATAATTCGCGTACCCCGGATGCATTGACCTGGTCTGTGAGCAGGATCGACTCCCGAAAATATTCCTCCGCGGTCGCAGCGTAACAGGTGCCGTGCTTGGTCCATTCATGGCGGTGCAGGAACGAAGCCACGCCCGGCATGGTTTCCGCCAGGCGGGTAAAAATCCCTTGGCTGAGATCAAAGTCCGGCAGTTGTTCCCACAGACGGCGGCTGTCCTGCTGTCTGACCGCTTCGGGTACGCCGCAATACACATTGCTTTGCGGCTGCGGCCAGAGACCATGGAGCGAGAACTGCATGGCATCCGGACGCTCGGCGGTTTGGCTGCGGCATTCGGCGGTTTGCTGATGCGACTGGCAAAAAGCCGCTTGCCAGCTCAGCGCCAGCACGTAATCCGGCCCGGTAGCCGGCAAAGGCGGATTACCCGAGGTTTGCTCGCGACAGTCGCTCAGTAATTTGCCGCAGGCGGCCGGCACCCAGCGTTCAGATGGCGATGCGTTCTTGATCCGGATCCGGTAATGCGTGGCATCCGTCCGGTTTTTCGCGATGACTTCATAAGCCCTGTCCACGGTCAGACGGACATTTCCAGGATTGGTGTTATTTCGAATTGACGACAGCGCCCGGCAACGATCACCGGCGATGAAATAGCCGTCGATACGATTATCCGCGGCCCCCCGATCCGGGCTGAAAAACAGTGCGCAGCACAAAATTGCGAACAGCAGTCTATGGTTCATCGTTCTACTCCTAAATTCCACGCCGGCCAGGGAGGTTTCGCGGGTTGCGAAGACATTGTATCCGATGTCCGAAAGACCGCAATCGACAACGCCGTGCGGGCGATTCAACCCACCCGGAACATATCATCCGGACATCGATAATCCCTCTGATCGCTTTGTCACACTCCTGTAATCAAACACCGGTAGCGTTATTGGGTTTCTGCGGTGCGATCACGGGTGTTGGAGAAATCAATGGATACATTGGCCCTCTTTAAGAATGCAAGCGATACAGAAGAATACGGGGCCGGGGAGGTGATCTTTAACGATGACCAGCCCGGCGACGTAATGTATGTGATCCTCGAAGGCGAGGTAAAGGTAGTCGCGCACGGATGTACCGTGAACAAATTGGGTCCGGGCGACCTGCTGGGCGAAATGGCACTTATTGATGCCAGTCCGCGGTGTGCCAGCGCCGTTGCGTTAAGCCATTGCAAACTCGCTCGGGTGAACGAAAGGCGATTTTTATTCATGGTGGAGCATACGCCATTTTTTGCGTTGCATGTGATGCGGGTGCTGGTCAGCAAACTCCGTCTGATGACTGCGAGTGTTGGAACGCTTCAGGACCAATCGCCAGTGTAGCGGTACGGCCGAAAAATTTTGCCGCTTTATCCCTCGACAGACAGGCGATCAGCCGGCGGGTATGAAATACCATCGGTAGACCTCCGCTGTTGGTTTCTTGCTCGTAGCATAGTATTTGACATAATACACATTATGCGCAGTCATACACCCCCCGCGAAGCGGGGGGCTTGAATGTTGAGAGCAGTCTCAAAGACCGCCACGATGCGGGCGCTGGTCAAACCAGGTCAGAATTTTCCGACCTCGTTGGAACCTACACCCTCCAGTTGCTCCTGACGCTCCATATAGGCTCGGATCTGCTGCTCCTCGAATCCGACAGTCGATACTGCGTAGCCTCTGGCCCGGAAGCTTTCTCCGTTAAAGTTTCTCTCTCGACCGCTGAATTGCCGCGCCACCGCGATGGCGCTTTTACCCTTCAGGTATCCGATCACCTCGGCGATCGCGTATTTCGGTGGAATCACAATCAGCATATGCACATGATCCTGAACCATGTGCCCTTCCAGGATTTTGCTGTTCCTTTGTCCAGCCAATTCGTGAAACACCGTTCCCAGGTACTTCCCGATCTTTCCGTACAGAACTTTTTTCCTGCGTTTCGGCACAAATACAACGTGATACTTGCAATCCCATTTCGAATGGGTAAGATTTTCGTAGGACATGTTCATCTCCTCGTGCTGGACCGCCAAGCCCACGAGGAGGTAACTGTCACTGAATCTAAATGTCAAACTTTGGGAGTCCCCTGGTCAAACCAGGGGCTTACCTGTCAACGAGTTAGGCCGCTCTGGGAGGTGCGTTGATGCCCCAAGACGACAAGTGGTATGTGGAGTTCGCCAAGCTGTTTCGGGAGACTCTAATCCAAGACGAGTGCGCCACGTGGCACTGGCTGGCGTTTGACAACCTCAAGGAACTGAGACACTTCCTCGATACGGTTGAGAATTTCATTGAGCGTGAGGAGACGCGCGCGGTTTCAGAGCTGGAGAAGCATGATACCTACCCAGACTTCTGGGCAGATAACTACCCAACACACTGGCAAGAGATAATCGGAAGCCAGCTTCGGCAGTCCTTTGTTGTCTCCTTAATGGCAGCCACGGAATTCTATCTGAGCATGCTGTGTAGAGACGTTGAGGCGATTGTCGTGGCCCCGATTGCGCTCAATGACTTACGCGGCTCAACCCTTGAGAGGGCGAGAAAGTATCTCTCAACATTCGGCAAGTTCGCACTGCCGACGGATGCTTCGTGGGAGGAACTGGGCGACCTATATGCGTTGCGGAACGTGATTGTCCATAACGGCGCAATGATCGAGGGAAGTAGCAAGAGCAAGAGAATCGACGCGATGATCCGGCGAAGCCCTGGAATCTCGAACCGGTCAGCCGGATTTCTTGAGATCAAGCGTGAGTTTTGTACCTTCGCGCACGAAGCGGTGGTCAAATTCTTTGAGGAGGCGTCTGAGGCGCTGAAGGGACTTTGCCGCAATGCGTCCCGATTCGCGGTCTAAAACCACACGTTGCACCCGACGTCCCTGCCTCCGCGGCTTCGCCGCTCCGACAGGACCGCGGGTGAACGTGGGCATTATGCGGCAAATAAATTGAACCACGAAGGAATTAGCATTGAACGTCAGGGACGCCATTAAATTAGTAGAAAATGACGGTTGGTTCTTGGTTCGAACCAGAGGCAATCATCGGCAATACAAGCACCCGGTCAAAAAGGGGCTGGTGACTATCCCCGGGAAGATGAAAGATGACCTGGCACCGGCTACAATGAACAGTATCCTGAAACAAGCAGGGCTCAAATAATGAAATATCTTATCGTAATTGAAAAATCCGAAACCGGCTATTCTGCCTACTCCCCTGATTTACCTGGCTGTGTATCCACAGGAAGTACCATCGAAGAAACTGAGCAGAATATGCGTGAGTGCATAGCTTTTCATCTGGACGGACTCAAAGAAGAAGGTTATGAAATCCCGAAGCCTATCAGCCGTTCTTCCTACGTTGAAATTGCCGCATAACCAGTAGCTCCAAGGGACGCGCCTAAAGCGGCGCGTCCTTGAGCTAATGACATGGACTCCCCCTTCTCCTACGGCATCGGATGTGCCAAATTGGAGTTTTCACCAATTACAGAGTAAGGGGAAGCATCATGAAGATTACAACAATCGGGCTGGACATTGCAAAGAACGTGTTTCAGGTTCACGGGGTGGACGAGAAGGGCAAGGAGCGCTTCGCGCGTTTTATTTGAATGAGTCGATCGTGGATCGATCAAACGGAGGAACTACGACCCAAGATTGCGTGAGCGAACACGCGGATGAAACAGGTCAGACCGTCGCCGGAAGAATCCGATAACGACAAAGGCTGTGACAAGCCGTTGAGCTAATGGGAACCTGGCGAGCGAATGTCATCGGGGCCAGCGCGAAATGCGCACCAACAGGCCGGATATATTGCTGCAGTCTATTACTTGTTTTCAGATGCGAAAAAGCTCTTGCATAACGGGGAAGTCCATATATATTCGTTAGCGCACTCCGCAGCAGTGATGGCATGTTTTCGACTACGGAGGCTTTATCCGCAAGAGGGACAACATGAACCTTGTTCGAGTCGTAAATCTGATGGGCCTTTTGATCGTTTCTGCGTGTGCCGTCACAAAGGAATGGTCAGCTACGGGCGGTAGTCGCTCTGATGGAACCGTTCGTCTCTCGTATGAGTAGGGGGTTTTTGAACAACCGCAACTTAGTGCACCGTTTCCGGCGCGATCGCGATCACTACTCAACGAGCAATGTATTACGCTGAATTTTTCCATTTGAAGGAAGCACCGTTTTCGATCGCACCGAATCCGCGCTATCTTTTCATGAGCGAACGCCACCGCGAGGCGCTCGCGCACCTTCTTTACGGAGTCGTGAATGGCAATGGCTTTGTGGCACTGACCGGCGAGGTCGGCACCGGGAAAACCACGCTGTGCAATTGTTTGCTGGATCAATTACCCGATAACGTCGACCTGGCGCTGGTTATGAACCCGCGCGTGAATGCGGAAGAACTGCTGGCTACGCTGTGCGATGAACTGGAAATCGAGCACCCGAAGGAAACCGCCAGTCTGAAAGTTCTGCTGGACGCGCTGAACGCCCATTTGCTGAAAGTCCACGCTCAGGGCCGCAATACCGTCCTCCTGATCGACGAGGCTCAAAACCTGAGCATTCAGGTCCTCGAACAGATTCGCCTGCTGACCAATCTCGAAACCAATGAGACCAAGCTATTGCAGATCATATTGGTCGGCCAACCGGAATTGAATCAGATCCTGGCACAGCAGAACCTGCGTCAACTGAACCAGAGAATCACCGCCCGCTATCACATCGAACCGCTTTCGCTGGCCGATTGCGATGCCTATATCGAGCACCGGTTGAAGGTTGCCGGAGCGAACGATCCGGTCTTTACCCGGGGCGCGGTAAAGAAAGTCTTTCAGTTGTCCGCCGGCATTCCGCGGCTCGTCAACATCATCTGCGACCGCGCAATGCTTGGTGCTTACAGTCTGGGTGTCCACCGGGTGGAATCCAAGATCGTCGCGAAAGCGGCCGGCGAGGTGCTGTTGCCCTCCCCCGCTCTTGCGGTCCGGCATTCGTTTGCGAACTGGTTCTTCGTACTGGTATTGATCAGCGGATTTTCCGGTTTTTATATTTACGGGGTCCCGGAAAGGTTTTCCTTGAAGTTTTCCCAACCCGTGCCATTCGAAGCCGCGCCAGCGGAAGCGGGCAAACCCATGAACGATCATCGATTCGAATCACAATCCCGGATTTACGGAGAAATGTTCGGTGATATTGTTCCCGCGGCCAGGGCCGGTTTCACGATCGGCCCCATCCGCACGCTCAATGAAGAGACGGACAGTGCCGGTGATACGACAGTGCGCGGAAAGGAATTTTCAGTCCCTTATGCGAGCGCGGATAAAATCAATGGAAAATCCACCTTCCTCCCGGAACAGCCCGGAATCCGATTTATTGACCAGATTTCGAATCCCGGCCTTACTCTTTATGCCGCGCTGCCGCAACTGTTTCGCGAATGGGATATCAAGATTGAACCGAATTCCACCAATTTCTGCGATGTGGCGCGCCGTTTTGGCCTGCGCTGCCTGATACAGAACGGCACCTGGAATTACCTCCTAAGCCTGAACACGCCGGCGATTCTTGAATTTGCGTTGAAGAAGGGGGTGAACCGGTATGCGACCCTGATCGGGGTCGATGGTGAAGTTGCGAGCTTCCAGTTTCTTGGCGAAGATCCGCTTTCCTTTCCTATTTCTGATGTTCTGCCCTTTTGGCAGGGACAGTTTGCGCTGCTGTGGAAGCCGCCGGCACCCGATAGGGCCCTGTTGCTGCGCGGTTATTCCAATCCGGCCGTGGTCTGGCTCCGGGAAACATTGCAATCGATTCGCGGAACGGTCTCTCAGAATCCGGGATCGGTTTTTTTCGATAAAGAGCTTGAGGATCAGGTCATTGCATTTCAATCCGATCATGGATTGAATCCCGATGGCAAAGTCGGCTCCGAAACCCTCATTCTGCTCAACACCTTGAGTAATTCTCCGGACATTCCGCGGCTAACCGCAAGGCGGGATTAATCATGTCTTTCTTGTTGGATGCGCTTAGAAAATCAGAACTCGAACGCCGGGTCGGCGAAGTTCCGAGGTTGACTCCGGGCCTGCCGACAGGGTCCCGATCCGATCAACCAAAGCGTCATCCGTTCATTATTCTGGTCCTGGTTCTGGTTTTGATCAATGTCGGTACTCTCGCATACATTACTGCGCTCGACCGCGCTGGACCCGTTGATGCGAAGGAAAATCGATCGTCGTCCGTGCCGCCCCGATCAATGCCTGGCTCTGCCGAGAGAACCGGACCGGATACCTTTTCAGATAATTCGGCAACCATCGAAACACCGGCGCAGCCCGACCCGACCGCGAGACCCTTGGCGTCCGTGAACGCTCCGTTCGCTGTAACGCTGGCGGATATTGCCCCGGCCGGGCAAAGCTCGACAGTTCATCCAATATCCGGTTTGGCGCCGAACGCCAAAGCCCCGCCAGATATCCCGCAAAATCGCGTCAATCGATCAGCCGAAAAACCGGTTCCGGCGCATCAACCTGTTTTGACGAAGCCAACCCCGACCAGCGGCCGGCCAGGGCAGCCAGATGAAAACCTACCGCGCGGGGTTCCTTCGGAACCGATACAATTAACCAAAGTTGCAAGTCCCCCGGCGAATCCTGGTGAACTGAAAGCTCCCGAAATTGCCCTGCAACCCCTCGCAAAGCGAGCCGCAATCCTGGAAGCGCCGGTAAACACGCCCGCAGACGACACGAGCGCCGCCATTCCTCTGCTGGGCGGATTGCCGCGTGATTTTCAGCGCGAGGTGCCTTCGTTGAATATCAATGTCTTCGTGTACTCCGAAGTACCCGAAGAGCGATTCGTGATTATCAATATGACCAAGTATCTCGCCGGACAAAAGATCGACAGCGGCCCGCAAATCCTCGAAATCCGGCCGGATAGCCTGGTTTTGGAGTATCTCGGCCGGAAATTTAAGATCAAGCGTCCCTGAATTCTGTCGACCGTTTATTCTCGGATCGTAATCATTGAACCGCAGTTGTGCGAGTTGAATTGTTCGTCACCCTACTTTTGATCGGGCGGGGGTAAGATATAATGACTTCCCCGGGTGGCGCCCCGGATCAGCAATGCTTTCTGTTTCACCAAGCGCTGAATGTGTTTGTTGACAGCTTGGCGCGATATACCGAATGACTTCACGACGAGATTCGTGACATCCTTCGGGTGATGCTCTACATTGTCCAAGATGAATCGGCGAATTTGTTCGCCTCGCTCGCTTATTTTAGCCATATAATCGACCGGTTTTTTGTCAATTTTAGAAAGCCTATTGTCAACCGGTTTGGCCTCTTTTGTCAACCTCCATCGGTACGTCCGCCAGGCCATGAGGCCGGAAAGATGGCTGGCCTTGCTCTAAAATTTTCCGGCGGCCGGAAACTGAACACTCGGAACTCTCGAAGCCCTTCAACCTTTCCGACGAACTGTACGAACAATCGAGGAAATTCTTGAGCACGCGACAACCTTCCGCGCTGAGAAGAGCCTGGCACCGTTATCTATTGGACTACCCGGGTCAGTTGATCCTCTCGGTCTCGGGGATTGCACTCGGGGTCGCGGTGGTTGTTTCCATCGATCTGGCCAAAGAAAGCGCGCTCTCCGCGTTCGTCCAGGCAACCGAAACGATTTCCGGGAAAGCCTCCTATCGCATCGTCGGTCACTCGGGTTTCGTCGACGAAAACTTGTATCCGAAACTCAGGCTCGGCGACCTGCCTTTCCGATTTTTACCCAAGATCGAAGGGTATATCAAAATCGACGACCGGAGCGGCGAAAAATTGCGAATCCTTGGGATCGACCCGTTCGAGGAAAGCGATTTCGGATCGATTGGCGCGCTCGACCGGGACGTCCTTTCCGGAACCGAACGCCGCAAAATAGGCAGGATATTGACTCGGCCCGGATATGTGATTGTTTCGAGAGGGACCGCGGAGCGATTGGATCTTGGAAGCAGCAATGAGTTGAAGATTGTTGCCGCCGGCCGCAAGAAAAAACTTGTGATCGCGGCCCTGCCCGAATTTCCCGACCCGGTCGAAGAACAGGCAATGGAAGACCTGATACTGACCGATATCGCAGGCGCGCAGGAAATACTCGAATTATACGGTCGGATCAGTCATATCGACGTGGTCGCTCGCGGCAAGGGCATCGCTCCATCGGCCCTGCGTTCGCTCGAGCAGCGTCTGCCCGACAAGGTTGATCTGATCCCCTACCAACGCATTCACCAAAATGCGCGCGAGTTGACCGCTTCCTTCTATACCAATTTGACCGCATTAAGCCTGCTTTCCCTGATCGTCGGTATGTTTCTAATTTACAACACGATCAATTTTCTGATGCTTCGAAGGCGGACACTGGTCGGGTTGCTGCGGGCGCTGGGCACCTCGCGCCGGCAAATATTCCAACTGGTTATCAGCGAATCCGCGATGCTCGGATTCGTCGGGACGCTGGCCGGCCTGCTGTTGGGTTCGATGCTCGCGTATGGTTTGCTGGACCTGATCGGCAGCACGATCAACAATGTGTATTTCACCCTGCCGAGCCCGCGGCTTCAGTTGTCCGCAGCGGCTTTTGTCAAGGGATTACTCCTCGGAACCGTGGTTTCGATCCTGACCGCCATTCCACCCGCACGAGAATCCATGGCGATCGAACCGCACCCGGCAATGGCCCGTTCGCGGCTGGAATCGGATACCGGACGGCAGGCCCTGAAAAGTACTCCGTTCGGGCTGGTGGTGCTGCTCGCGGGTGTTGTGACCATCCATTTATCCGGGAAAAGCCTTAGCTATGGATTTGCCGGATTGATGCTTCTGGTCTTCGGGTGCGCCCTGCTCACGCCATTTTTTCTGGTTCAGCTGAGCCGCTGCGTTTATCCATTGGTACACAGGCTGTTCGGAGTGCTCGGATCTTTGCCAGTCAGATCGCTGAATGCCCATTTGAGCCGCGTCGGCTTGGCGGTAGCGGCTCTCATGGTCGCGATATCCGCGGCGATCGGCGTCGAGATCATGGTCACGAGTTTTCGGAATTCGGTCGGCGAGTGGCTCGAACGGCGATTGAACGCCGACATCTATATCAGCGCGGTCACGAGCCAGGGCATGAATAACGGTCCCTTGAACGAGCGTTACCGGTCGAAAATATCGAGACTCGAAGGAGTCCGATCGATTGGCAGTGTGCGCAGACGGATCCTTCAGCACGCCGCAGGGATGGACCAGCTCAACGTGATCGACCCTGGTCCGGAAGTGACCGGGGGTTTCCATTTCGTTTCCGGTAGCGCTGAGGCGATCTGGAGGAATTTCGTAACGGCAGACACGGTGATTGTTACCGAATCCCATGCCTACAATCACGATCTCAAGATCGGTTCGCGGCTGGAACTGATGAGCGATCAGGGCCCGCAGGAATTTCTGATCACCGGGATTTACACCGATTACAACCCGGGAACGGGTATTATATCGATGAGTAAATCAACCTACCGGCGCCATTGGAACGACGATCGCTACTCCGCGCTGTCGATCTATACAGAACCCGGTACCGACCTCAAGGATCTGCGACGGAAATTGCACGCTCTGAATGACAGCGGCCAAGTGCTGGAAATAACCCAACGTTCCTCGATCCTGAAAACATCCCTGTCCGTATTCGATCAGGCCTTTGCCGTCACGGACATACTCCAGTGGCTCGCCGCGACCATCGCGTTCCTGGGTGTCTTCAGCGTACTCACCGCGATTCAGCTCGACCGGGTCCGCGAATACGGGGTGCTTCGGGCAATCGGGATGACCTCGAAGCAACTCGCGGTTCTGATCGCGGCGGAAAGCGGCCTCACGGGGACTATCGCGGGATTGCTCGCGATCCCGGTCGGTGTGATGACCGCCGCGGTTCTGGTCTATGTGATCAACCAACGGTCCTTCGGATGGTCGATCGGTTTGCAACTTCCGCCCGAAACGATCCTTCAGGGGTTCGCGAGCGGAATCGTTGCCGCGATACTGGCTGGACTGATCCCGGCCTGCCGCATGTCGCGGCTGTCACCCGGAAATGCCTTGAGGAACGATTAGGAACACCCTTCTGACACGAAAAACCGAGCGGATGCTTTAAGAAGCCGAATACCCGGAAGAAGCCGGTTTCGCTTCTTCCGGGTTCGGTTTGATACGAGCTGGTGCACAATAAACCGGCCAACAGTGCCGCTGGTTGCGATTCCGGAATCCGGTTACCGAATCACTTCGGTTTCCCGACAGGACTCGATTCCGAATGAGTCTTTCCTGAACGAACCGCGAGTCGGATGAAGCGGCTTTACACCCTTAGCGTTAAACTAAATTGTCCAGCAATCGCCGTTCTGAAAAGAATCAACGTGAAGACTTTCCGTCGCCTGCCGGTCCGTAGAGCGGAGACATTCTGCCGTATTCGCCATCATTCGGTTTCTGCGAATCACCGTCGGTTGAATTACCGCAGCCGATTACACCCGCGAAAACACTCAACATGGCGACCACCATTACACTGCTTAGGAACTTTTTCATTTTTTCTTCTCCTAGTCCGAGAGTTTTATATTTGTGTGTCGCGCCCGAGGCGCGTGCTGTACCTTATATATTATGTTTCCCGGAATTGCAATTCTTTTTAACCTGCGTGCCAAATTCAGGCGATCCGGCCTTAAATGAATCAGACTCTTGCGTACCGGGAACATCCCTCGCTTCGCTTCCGCACTCCGGCCTATCCGGCTTGTCATGATCAAAGGCTCCGGGCATGCATCGATTGGCCGTATTCACGTCGAACCGGGCCCTATGAGAGCCGCTCTTTGATATTATGAAAAGTTCCTCCCTAAGCCAGCCTCGATCAAGCATTTGAAAGCATCGAATTTATTCCGAGACACCGACCTTTGCGTGAAATGCGGACTTTGCGTGCCGCATTGCCCGACCTACCGCAAGACGCTCGACGAAAATGAATCGCCGCGAGGCCGGATTTCTTTGATTCAGGCCTGGTCAACCGGGGGATTGGAAGACACTCCGTCGCTTAGACGACATCTCGACAACTGCTTGTTGTGCCGAACCTGCGAGAACCTGTGCCCGGCCCAGGTGCCCTATTCCAGGCTCCTGGACAATTTCCGAAGCGTGGCGGGCAAGCGCAGGCAGTCCTATACCCTTCAAGGACTTTCAGCGCTTTCCAGAATAGTTCTGCCGAATCAACGGTTATCGGGCATCGCCGCAGGCGTTGCGAGAACGATGCAGTCAACCGGAATCCTGACCGCGCTATTCAAACAATTTCCGGCCGCGCAACGCCTGCAAAGCCTCCTCGCCGATATCAATCCCCGACACAGCCGTAAGAGTTTTTACCCGGCACGATTGTCGAGGCGCGGTTGTGCCGGCTTGTTTGTCGGTTGTACCGGCGAATTGTTCGATGCGGAGACGATTGACGCCACCATTCGTGTACTCGGCCAAATCGGATATGATGTGCGGATCGCTCCGGAACAGAAATGCTGCGGTGCGCTCCATCTCCACTCCGGCAACGCCGCGCGGGCCGGCGAATTCGCTTCGGCCAACCTCAACGCTTTCAAGCAAGACGATCTCGACTGGATTATCACGCTGGCAACCGGATGCGGCGCAATGCTCAGGGAATACCCGGTGTATTTCCGCGACGCTGAAGGTTTCTCATGCAAAATTATCGATGTCTGCGAGTTCGTTCATCGCTCCGATGGTTTTCCAACGATTACCTTCGACCCGCTGCCAGCGAACATTCTGATCCATACCCCGTGTTCCCTGGCCAATGTACTGAAGACCTCCGAGGCGCCGCAAAAACTCGTCGAGGCGATCCCCGGTACACGGATTTCGGTTTTGAATCCTTCGCTGCGATGCTGCGGCGCCGCGGGCAATTATATGTTGGAACATCCGAAGATGGCGGACGCATTGCGGCAGGACATGCTGGACATCATCGCGGAAAAGAAACCCGATTATGTGTTGACAACCAACGTGGGATGCGCCCTGCACCTTAGGGCCGGGCTACGCCGGCAACGAATTCACACCGAAGTCATGCATCCGATCGCATTGCTGGATCGGCAGATCAGAAATATCGAAGCCCTGTAATATTCGCATTCCCGAGACCCGCGAACTTCAGGCTATTCAACATTCCGGATCTCGTAATCGTGGGTGATCTCGGCCGTTTTCGCCAACATGATCGAGGCCGAACAATATTTCTCCGCGGAAAGTCCGATTGCGCGGCTCACGGCGGATTCGTTGAGTTCCCGTCCCGATACAATGAAATGAACATGGATCCGGCTGAACACTTTGGGCTCGCGATCAACCCGCTCGGCGCTGATTTCCACCTCGCAATCCGTGACCCGGTGACGGCCTTTCCGCAAAATATGCACGACATCGATGGCGGTGCAAGCACCCATCCCCAACAGCAGCATTTCCATGGGCCGGGGGCCCAGGTTGCGGCCGCCATGTTCCGGCGGTCCGTCCATGACCAGCGCATGCCCGCTGCCGCTCTCGCCCAGGAAAAGCGCGTGCTCGATCCATTTAATCCGTGTTTTCATATTGGTACCTGTCAATCATAGCCTGATAGACTATCATGAATTCATCATCCGGCGCGCGCCGCGATCGATGATTTCATCAGCGCTGCCGGTGTCTGAAGCCATTCCCGCCACAGTACCCGGGGAAATTGCCGAGTATGACTGTCGGACTTCACACTTTTTTATTAAAGCACTTCCATCGAGAAGGGTACCGTAAATTGGAAACGAAGTCGCGTATGTCCCCAACCGTCCCACAGGATGCGAGAAAATGGCGCCTGATACTTTTGTTCGGGTTACCGCGCTCCGGCACAACATGGCTTGGTAAGATATTCGATAGTCATGCCGATACGTTATACCGCCATGAACCCGACAGCCAGTTTCGGCTATCGGGTATCCCTCTGCTACCCGACACGGCGGAACAAGAGCAGTTCCGCACTGAGATCGATCGCTTCATCCAGAATTTAACCGGCATTCGCTCACCCAAGGTGTGTGCGAAACTTCCATTCTTTCCCAAAAGTTATTATTCGGATTTTCGTTTCGCTTTATTTCGAATGGGTGTCCTTGCGGCAAAGTCTGCCGAGCGCATTGCACCAGGCGTTCCGGTGCTGCCCTTTGTCAATTATCAGGCCGTGACGAATTTGTCAGTGGTATGGAAGTCCATCGAATCACTCGGAAGATTGGGGACGATCATGCATTTATTCCCGGAGACGCGGAGCATCATACTGATACGGAATCCATGCGGTTACGTGGCCTCGGTACTGCGCGGGGAGGCGAAAGGAAGCTTTGTTTCGCGAACGCCTGCAAGCGAGGACTGGGGAATTTTCGAGAAGCTATTGGCAACACGGCAGGCCCGGATGCGTGGTCTCACGATCTCGAAAATCCAGGGATTGAAGCCAGTCGAACGATTGGCGTGGCGATGGTTGCTCTTCAATGAAAAAGCTTTGGATGATGTCGCCGATGTGCGCAATAGCAAGTTCGTCCGCTATGAGGATCTGTGCGCCAATCCCGAGAGCGTCGCCAAGCAATTGTTTGAGCATGCCCGATTGCCGTGGTCCAGCCAGACAGCGGATTTTCTGACAAGAAGTACGGCTGCGGAAGACGGCAGCTATTACAGTGTATTCAAGAATCCCGGTAAGGCGGTAAACCGCTGGCGCAAAGAACTATCGCCGGACGATGTGGAACGCATTCATGCGGTTGTCAGGGACAGTAAACCGGGCCGGCTTTATGCCGCGCCGTCCCTGGACTAGATTCGTGCCCCGTGCTCTCGAAAATCATTCCACCTTTTTTCGGCGGTCTCATTCGCGGTTCGGAATGACCGCGCTGGCTACGGATGCGTTCGAGCAGGGCGATTGCCGGTTCGTCATCTTCCCGGAATCCGATCGGCGAGTCATTGAATCCGGCGATTTGACGTTTCAATTACAAAACTGTCTGGTTGGTCGGAAATTCGCGATGTTGATACTGCATGCCGAGCAATTCGGGAGGGCGCGGAGCACTGCCCATAGATTCGGTTGGAATTGTCATTGGCTACTCAGGATAATGATAAAAAAGCGTCCCCGCACATTATCCGTGACTCAATCAAAATACGATCCGGTTTTCAGCCTTATCTGTTATGCAGCATCTGTTTCAACGATACCGGGTAGGTTACTGAGCGTCAGCTTATCGAGTGCAACTTTTGATGAGGCGTTGTCAATGTCTATACCGACCAGATTCCCTTTTTCGTCATAGTCCAGGACTATACCTTCGGATACCTCACGGCTTTCGCTACTCGGATTTTCGGATAAATCGATGTAAAGCGAATCGGTGTCTTTGTAATACTTCATTTTCATGGCTTGTAGCTCCGATCCGGAAATGCGTTATGGATTGTGATTCGGTCTTGCAACGTGACGACCCTTAAATATCGATCGTTCAAGTCAGGGATTCGCGCCCAAAACCGGTAGCGGTTGTGTTCCTGAACTTCGCATTTTTCCGCATTTTCGATAACGTAAACGCACCATTTTTTCTTCAAATAAGGCCGCTTTCGAAGAACTTCATTCTCGAAATAATCGGTGTACTGGTAGTTGACCATCGATTAAGGATACACCGTTTCTTCCGAGTATACCCGGAAGGTTGCTTCACGGAAACGGCACAGGGTTTTTTCGTGGCAAGGGGCATGAATCACGCCACCGAACTGAAACAGACTGCGATCGGGAAAGATCTGAACATCCCT
>JAKEEL010000190.1 GCA_022616595.1 Methylococcaceae bacterium | reverse complement strand
TGGCGCTGTGAGTCGTTGAAATAGGCCGGAACCGTGATCACGGCCTGGCTTACTCCCTCGCCCAGATAGGCCTCGGCGTCCTTTTTCATTTTCATCAGCACACGCGCCGAAATTTCCGGCGGGGCCATTTTCTTGGCGTTCGCCTCGACCCAGGCATCGCCGTTTTCCGCTTCGACAATTTTGTAGGGAACCATTCGGATGTCTTTCTGAACCACATCGTCCTTGAAGCGCCGTCCGATCAGGCGCTTGATCGCGAACAGGGTATTGGCCGGATTGGTCACGGCCTGGCGCTTCGCGGACTGACCGACCAGAACCTCGTTATCCTTTGAAAAGGCGATGATTGAAGGCGTGGTCCTGGCGCCTTCGCTGTTTTCGATTACCCTGGGCTTGCCGCCTTCCAGCACCGCGACGCAGGAATTCGTCGTACCCAAGTCAATTCCGATAATTTTTGCCATCTAATTTCTCTCCGCTTTTAATTCAGTCGCCGCTCGTTTCGGGGCTCTTGGTAAACCTGGTTTTGATATTGGGGGCAAGGCCTTTGATTTCAAGCCTGCTCGTCGATTTTTACCGGTTCCGCGGCGCAGGCTACCACCACCATCGCGGGGCGCAGCAATCGTTGATTGAGCAGATAGCCTTTCTGGAATACCCGGATGACCGTGTTCGCCTCGGATTCCGCGCTGGGCTCCATGGCCATGGCTTGATGGAACTCGGGGTTGAACACTTCCCCGATCGGATCGACTGATTCGATATTGAATTTTTCCAGGACCGACCGGAACTGGCGCAAGGTCAATTCGGCCCCTTCTCGCAGCTTAACAGTGTCGCTCTCAGCCGCGCCGGAAGCCGCGGCCTCGATGCCCAATTCGAGACTGTCCAGCACCGGCAACAACTCCCGGCTGAATTTTTCCAGCGCGAATTTGTGCGCGTCCTGCAAATCTTTCTGGGTCCTGCGCCTCAGATTTTCCAATTCGGCCTGAGTCCTCAGCATTTTTTCCCAATTATCCCTGGCTTCTTTACGCGCCTCTTCCAATTCCGCGGCGAGCAATTCCGGCGGGACGTTCGCCGGTTCCGATTCTACAACCGCATTCTCTTCCGATTCTCCGATACCATCAAGGACTTCGGCCGCCTCCTCTGGTTCGGCGAGCTTGCTTTCTTTCTCATCACTCATGGATGCACTCCAGTTCGTATCAATCAAAGGATTCATCAGGCGCCAGAAAGCCGGTTAATTCGAGACCGAGCCTTCCGATTCATCGTTTTCGCAATCGATTCATGAATCGGAAATCTCTGTTTCCGAACCGACCCACCGAGCCAGGTTTTACACAGATTGCGATTATGATGGGGGCAACGATCGGGCATTCAAGGCCGATCCCAACAACTTTGCAGTCAAATCAACGACCGGAATGACTTTTTCGTATTCCATGCGGGTCGGTCCGATCACGGCCAGCACGCCGACCCGCTGATCATCGACGCTGTAGGACGAACTCACGACGCTGCAATCGTGCAGTGCCTGATATCCGGACTCCTCCCCGATGAATATCTGTACGCCGTCCGCACCGAGACATTGATCCAATAGATGCAATATTCCGCGTTTCTGGTTGAACGCTTGGAACAGCTCACGCAAGCGCTCGACATTCGACAAATCCGAAAACTCCATCAAGTTGGTCTGCCCGGTCAGGACAAAATCTTGCTTCTCATCGGTTTGGCCGAACGCGAGTTTCGCCATCTCGATCGCGTTGATCATTTCCCGATTGACCTGTTTATGCAGGGTTTCCAGATCCTCCACGAGTTGTTTTCGGAGGTCCGATAAATTCCGGCCCTCGAACATCGAATTCAGAAAATTCGCGGCTTGTTGCAATTCCGCGGGGCTGAATTTGGTCGAAGGTTGAATGATCCGGTTATGAACCTCCTGTTCGTTGGTCACCAGAATCACCAAGACCCTGGACCCCTTCAAGGGTAAAAACTCGATATGACGAAAAGACTTGGTGTCCCGCCGCGGCCGCGTTACGATACCCGCCATCTGGGTGAGCCTCGCGAGCAGGTTGGATGCGGTTTCGATCAGGTCCAATGCATCGTCGCGCGGCGCGAGGTCCCGCCGCATCTGGCGGACCGCCTTGCTGCCGAGCGGGCGGACCGTCAGCAAAGAATCGATGAACACGCGATAACCGGTCACCGTGGGAATTCGTCCGGAGGAAGTGTGCGGCGAAACGATCAGACCGTTTTCCTCGAGGTCCGCCATCACATTGCGGATTGTCGCAGGACTCAGATTGATCCCGGCTCCCCTGGACAAAGCGCGCGAGCCGACCGGTTGGCCATCGTGGATATAACGCTCGACGAGCACCTTCAGAAGGTACTGTGCGCGTTCGCTCAAGTCTTCGGTATTTCGCACGATGCTTTACTAAAGATGAATTGGCCAGAAATTAGCACTCCCCCCAATCGAGTGCTAATTAAAAATTAGCAATCCGGAGATCCCGTGTCAAGAAACACTTTTTATCTTGGATGCTTCGCGCCTCCATGCTACCGTTGGCGGCATTTGCCAGACAGATTATAACGAGTCTGTGCAAAAACAATAATAATTCAAAACCCAAGGCCAGGCCATCCACCGAATTATGCATCAGCGATTTGACTCGATAGGACTGATCGGTAAACCGAGCCCCAGTATTTCGGACACGCTTACCCAGATCTACAAGCACTTGATTGGACGGAATTTCCAGGTGCTGGTCGAAACTCACAGCAGTCAATATATCACTTGCGAATCCGTGGAGACTTCGGAAATCCGCGAAATCGGCAAACATTGCGGCCTCGCGGTCACCGTAGGCGGAGACGGGACTCTGCTTTCCGCGGGACGCAATCTGGCCCCTTTCAATGTTCCGGTGGTCGGGGTGAATCTCGGAAGGCTCGGGTTCCTCGTGGATATCTCGCCCGAGGAAGTTCTGGCCCGCCTGGACGACATTCTGGCCGGACACTTCGTGACCGAAGAACGAATCATTCTGAAAGCCCGGCTGATTCGGGACGGACGCGTGATCCATGAACAGAGCGCGGTCAACGAGGTCGTGATTCATCGCTGGATTTCGCCGAGCATGATCGAAATCGTAACCCACATCGATCAGGTTTTTCTGAATTCGCAACGCTCGGACGGACTGATCGTTTCGACACCGACCGGTTCGACCGCCTACGCGCTGTCCGGCGGAGGCCCGATTCTGCATCCCGCGCTCGGATGCATCGTCTTGGTTCCGATCAACCCGCATACTTTGACAAACCGCCCGATTGTGGTCAACGATAGCAGCGTGGTGGAAATCGGATTCAGCCAGACCGCGGAAATCAATGCCCAGGTGACCTGTGACGATATCTCGATTCCCGATGTGCTGATCAGCGACCGCATCCAGATCGTGAAAGACGAGCATTTATTGCGCATTCTGCACCCGATGGACTACGACTTTTTCAATATCCTCAGGGCCAAACTGAACTGGAGCAGTTGATGCTGTGCTCGATCAGTATCCGGGACCTTGCAGTGGTCGAGTCGCTGGAACTCGATTTGCCTCGAGGACTGACGGTCTTGACCGGAGAAACCGGCGCGGGTAAATCCATTTTGCTGACCGCGATGGGCCTGGCGCTGGGAGACCGGGCCGATTCGGGATTCATCCGGCCGGGCTCCGACAAAGCCGAAATCAATCTTCAGTTCGACCTGAGCGGATGCCACGGCGCATTGGCCTGGCTGACGCAACAGGAATTGGCGGACGATTGCACCTTGATCGTCCGGCGCATTCTGAACAGCGATGGCCGTTCCAAGGCATTCATCAACGGTTCTGCGGTCAACTTGCAAATGCTGCAGCAGCTCGGCGAGAACCTGATCGATATCCACGGCCAGCATGCGCACCTTTCGTTAATGCACCGGGAAGAGCAATGCCGGATTCTGGATCAGGCTGCCGGAAATCAGAACCTGCTCGACGAGACCACCCGACTGTACCAGGAATGGAGCAAGCTCGGCGAGCGTTTGCGCAAGGAACGGGAACGGAGTTCGAATGCCCAACAGCGCTTGGAACTGGCCGGCTTTCAGATCCGGGAGATGGAGCAATGCGACATCGAAAATCTCGATTACCGGAAACTCGTCGACGAACACGCGCTTGCGGCCAACCTTGAGAAAGTCCTGAGTACCGGACAAGCACAGCTCGACCGGCTGCAAGACAACGATTACCATTCGATCAATTCCCTGCTCGGCGAAACGATCCGGGCGCTATCCGAATTCAGCGGCATCGCGGCGGAATTCGGCTCGATCGTCGAACTGCTCGACGATGCCCGCATTCAGGTTCAAGAATCCGCCCGGCTTCTCGGGCGATACCTGGACTCGCTGGAAATCGATCCGGGCCGGCTCGAAGCGCTGGATCAACGCCTGTCCATCCTGCACAACCTGGCCAGAAAACATCAAACGACCCCGGAAAACCTAGCGGCCGTGCTCCACAATTTGCGCGAGGAAATGCAGCGAATCGAACACGGTGCGGAAAATATCACGCAAATCGAGACCCGGCTCGATCAAATACACGAGCAATATCTCGCACTCGCGCAGACCGTATCAGACCGGCGCAAGCAAGCCGCCGTTCCGCTTCAAGATAAAATCACCCGCATCATTCGGGAACTGGGAATGCCGCAAGGCGAATTCCGGATCGAACTCCAAGCCTCAAGCGATCCATGCGTTCCGAAATCGAAGGGCTTCGATCTCGTTGAATTCTGTGTCACGACCAACCCCGGTCTGCCCGCGAGACCTTTGGGCAAGATCGCATCCGGCGGCGAACTTTCCAGAATCAGTCTCGCGCTTCAGGTCGCCGCGATCGACTCCAATACCACTCCGACCATGGTATTCGACGAAGTCGATTCGGGTATCGGCGGAGGCGTCGCGGAGATTGTCGGGCAAAGACTGCGCGCACTCGGAAACTCCCGTCAGGTTTTTTGCATCACCCATCTGCCGCAGGTTGCGGCGCAATCCCACCATCATTTACTCGTGGAAAAAATCAGCCCGGAGGGCCAAACCCGATCGATTGTCCGGGCCTTGACGAGCGACCAGAGACGAGCGGAAATTGCGCGCATGCTCGGAGGGGTTAAAATTACCGATCAAACACTCGCTCACGCCCGCGAAATGCTGGAATGGACGGATAATCCGGCGGAAAATCCCTAGATCTTCGCGCTCCCTCGCAAATCCAGGGTGAATTCCATTCCGCTCCAGTCACGCCGCGATTTCCGAGCGCGGCGATTGATTTCATCCGACATCGGTGGTATTGGTGTATCGCGTATCCCGCGGGAGGTCATTTGCGGCGTGATTTCAAGGATGAGCCGCGTGCAAGCCGGGATGCTTCGTCGAGTCATTTACCCTGCAGCGAAAGGAGACAATCAATGAACAAGAAATTTGCATTGCGGATGGGAGGTTGCGTCGGTACGGCTCTCGCCTTCGCCATGCTGGCGCCCGCGGCCAAGGCGCTGGCGCCCACGGCTGTCGATCAGGGAGCC
>JAKEEL010000189.1 GCA_022616595.1 Methylococcaceae bacterium | reverse complement strand
GCGGGTCCAATCTCCGCTGATCGCAGCCTCCAGCGTGTCATCCCGGCGCCGCAGCTTGATTTCGCTGGCAACCCTGTCTGAGGAATGAGATGTCATAAAAGCGTTATAAAAATCCCTAGGTAAATTTAACCAAGCCGGCCTCAATCAAATTGTTTAAGGGCACATTCTACCGAATAATGTGCGATCACCCACTATTAGAAGTATCAAAAGTATATCGAGAAACAGTCCGTGCAAGTTGCTTGACCCTGAATTAATCAGGCCTCGATCCGGCGTTCTTCGAAAGTTTGTTTCGGAAAGAGACTTTTTTCTTAAGCGAAACTCATGTCAATACAGAAAACAACAAAAAACCTCAGCAATACCAGAACCGCTGCCGCCAAAGACGCCCATAATCTAATTCAACTCCGGACACCCGGCCAGTACAGGCCCAAGTATTCCCGCTTCCAAACATGACCAGTAGATTCACGCTGGCCGGGATCGGTATAGCGGTATTCGTAAATTTTCGCGCGTACCGATCGGGGTTTTTGTCCTGGAAACGGGACTCTCTGAAATAGAGAAATCACCGCGGGATTCGCTTCTTCAAGCCCTTTCATGAGGCCTTCGAACCAATAAGGCGGATCACCCGGCCTGAGCGCGGCGAACCACATCTGCCAGTCGAGCCTGGGCTGATGCGGAATCATCCACATCAACTGCTTATCCAATTTTCCGGGCTTGTATCGGAATTCATAGGCGAACCAGTCGCGGCCGTTCATGGAGGCTTCGATCTCGATCTCGCCGCGGCGCGTGGTCATTACCGCAAACGGGCCGTAGGTATTGGCGATGCCGAGGATCAATGTCGCTTGCATCAATGCGTATAGGGGCCACGGCGGCGGATCGAGATCATGCGATGACCATACGAGGGTCGCGTTGCTGATCAGCACGATCGAGGCCAGACCAGCGGCCAGTGCCGTTGCGAGGCGCCCCGGCTCCGGCGCGATTTCGCGGATTCGTCGCACCTTCGCCGGTCCAAGCAGCCGCGCGAGCGCGGAATCGTCGAACAAAAACAGACACAGCGCGATCGTCAAGAGATTGAAAAAATTGTAATTGCCCGTGAGCAGGATACAGCCTTGCAATCCTATGAAGCTCCAGGCTGCGAAACTGCGCAGGCGCCTCGGCATGAACACGCAGAACGGGATCACGAGTTCGATCAGGAACACTCCGGCCACCGAAGCCTGGTGGAACCACAGCGGCAGATGGTGCGCATACCACGCCAGAGGACTCGGCAAGGGTTGGGTTTCGTAGTGATAGGCTAAAGCGGTCAAGGTCCTCCAGGTCGGATCGCCGCTCGCGATTTTGACGAGCCCGCCGAGAAACATGAATCGAAACAACAGCCAGCGATACAGAAACACGATGATAACCGAACCGCTGCATAAAAAAATTGCGAGGAAACCCGCTTCCAGCAAAAACATGTCCCACTGAAAACTGGTGAAATCCTGGCAGGCAACCGTGACCGAAAGATAGAAGATATAGCAAAGAATCAATGCCGGCCGTACCAATACATCGAGGAGTACGGCCAATCCACACACGACGCCCGCCACGCAAGCCGCGGTCAAAACCGGATCGGATGCTTCCAGCCAGAAAATTGTCGGATACAGCCAATACCCCTGTACGCCGATCGATTGCCGAATCGCATCGAGCTTGGATGCGATCGGCAGGATTCCGCCCGAGCCGGCCAAACCCTCGATTTGAATCGCCATCGAGGCGAACGCCGCGATATAGATCAGCGCGAGAACGCGCAGAAACAACCAGCTGACGACAACATGATCGGCGAGACCGGAGATCATTCCCGGATGCGCAGACTGATTGTCCTCGGTCGGCTCACCGAAGAAACAACGGTAGCCCTGCCCCGTCAGTCCGGACAGCAATCCCATGGAGTGCAGAACCGCTGATTGGTTTGATCGCGGATCTTTCGAACCCGCCCCGTGATTCGAGCCATTCCAATTACCAATGCTGATCCTTGGCGGCTTGCACCAGAATCCGAATCAGGGCCGCGGCGGCCGCGAGCATCACCGCCATGCACACCCACTCGAAGGGTTGGACGCTCGAGGGATCTTTGTCATAGATAATAATCAGAAAACCCGATGCAAAGATCAACGCCACGTAACTAACAATTTTCATGCTAATTCCAACTCGATTCTTGATGCTGCATGTTGCAATGATCGTAACAGAATGTTTTCCGTCCCGGAACAACGATCCCGATTCTCTCCCCGAGCAATCCGATCACCTTTTTACATACCCGATTCCACCTTCGGTAATCGCGGTAAAAAATCCCGTGCCCGGAAGGATTACAGCGATTGCCTCTCAATGTCGATGAATTCACCTAAACTTAGCTAAATGAAATTTCAATGGGTTGACTCCCATGCATTCTTCCAATGCAACAGAAAAATCCTGTTTCGGTTTTGAATTAATCGTCTGAGCCTATGGAAGACAGATATCTAAGCTCCACCCGACGACTGAAAATCGATGTCCAGGCACTGGAAATCGGTATGTTTGTCTGTGACCTCGATAGACCCTGGATCGATTCGCCGTTTTTGCTGCAGGGCTTTCTTCTGGAGACCGCCAAGGACATCGAGACTGTTCAAAAAGTCTGCGATTACGTCTATGTGGATGTCGCAAAATGTATTCGGAAGGAACGCAAGCGTCCGCCAAAAGCACAAGGCAGACGAACCGATGCGCCGCTCAAGATCGGATTTGCGCAGGCATTCGAGCATTCCATCGACATCTACGACAGAGCCCACGCACTGGTTAAATCGACCATGGACGACATCCAGTTCGGTAAAGCCATCGACACCGGTTCGGCGAAATCGCTCGTCAAGGAGTGTGTCGATACCATCATAGCAAATCCGAACACCCTGTTGCTGTTGACCCGGATCCGGAACAAAGACGAATACACCTCGCAGCACAGCCTGAATGTTTGTATTTTGTCCATCGTTCTGGGCCGCTTTCTCGGAATTCCCGTGGCCAAACTGGAAGAACTTGGCCTGTGCGGACTCCTGCACGACATGGGCAAGATCAAGGTTCCGAATGAGATCCTGAATAAAGAGGGCCGTCTGACCCCGGAGGAATACGAGATCATGAAAAGTCACGCGACGCTGGGCCGGGACATTCTCATGACGGCCCGGGACATACCGCCCAGCGCAGTGGACGTGGCCTATAGCCACCACGAAAAATTGAATGGATCGGGTTATCCGCGCGGTCGAAATAGTGAGAGTATCACGCCTTTTACGAAAATCGTTTCGATCGTCGATACCTACGATGCGATCACCAGCGACCGGGTATACCAGAATGGCAGGTCGCATCTGAACGCCTTGAACATTCTGATGAAATCCTCGGGAACCCACTTTCCGTCATCGCTGGTGATCAACTTCATCGCGTGCATCGGTGTTTATCCGCCCGGAAGCATCGTCGAATTCGAGAACGGTGAAGTCGGGATCGTTTTCGAGGTTAGCGCCGAAGCCAAATCCAAGCCCAAAGTACTGCTGACGCTCGATCGATTCAAAATGCCCCGCGAGGAAATTGTGCTGGATCTCTCGCAAGAATCCCGTGACGAAAATGGCGAGCCTTACAGGATCAAGGAAGTCTTACGCCCGAAATCTTATGACATCGATCTCAAAACGTATCTAAAAGAGGTTTGGGTTTGAAAGGAACCCCGGAAGCTCCAGCCGCGATCGAAATCGCGGGAAATATCCTGAAGGATTGACTGATCCTGGCAGGAATCGAAAAAAATAAACCTACAGGCAGTCAATTTCCAATCGCTGTCATGGGTTATTCCATCGGCGGTAAAATATTCCTAATCTGGGTATTCACTGCTCAATTCATCTCCTAGACGGACGATCAGATCCACGGTTTCCCGGATATCCGTCTGGGTCGTCGCGGGATTGATGATACAGAACCTCAAAACAACCATTCCGCCCAATTCGGTCGTGCTCAGCATCGCGAATTTCTCCTCGATCAGGCGGAACACGATGGCTCGATTCAGTTCATTCAAAACCTTCAATGAACGTTTCCCTCCCCCCGCATAGCGAAACGTGACAATGCCCAGCCGGGCCGGGCTCACGACTTCACATTTCGAGCATTCCGATAGCACAGCTTCCGCAAATTCAGCCAGATCGATCCCGCGTTCCACGGCCGTGCGGAACGCTCCAAGGCCGAAGGTTTTCAACGACAACCACAATTTGAGCGCGCTGAATCGGCGCGTCAGCTGGATCCCCAGATCGCAGAAATTGATGTGTTGATCGCCGAGTTCCTCATCCTTGCCGTAGTCGGAAATGATTTTGAAAGTTTCTCCGAGCCAGGCGGCTTCGCGAACCAGAAGGCAGCCCATTTCATACGGCTGAAACAGCCACTTATGCGGATCGAGGGTCAGCGAATCGACCCCCGCAATTCCTTGCAGTCGCGCCCGTCCCTTGTCGCAAATCACCGCGCCTCCCCCGTAGGCCGCATCGGCGTGCAGCCAAAGGCCCTCGGCGCGGCAAAATTCCGCGATTTCAGGGAAGGAATCGACAGCGCCGGTGTTCGTGGTTCCGGCATTGCCCACGACACAGAAAGGAAAGCACCCCGCGTTACGGTCTTCGGCAACCCGAGTTTCCAGATCGGCCAAGCTTAGTCGATAATCCGGATCCGATTGGATGACCCGGATTTGCGAGGGTAGAAAACCCAGAATTTTTGCGGCCCGCGTGACCGAGGAATGGGTCTGGTCCGAGAAATAAAGCGTGGCTTGCGCATTGTGACCTTTCAACTTGATTTCTCTTGCGATCGCGAGCGCGCTGAGATTCGCGATGGATCCACCGCTCAAAAACAATCCAGCCGCGGTTTCCGGGAACCCGCACAATTGCCGGAGCCAGTCGATCGTAACCAACTCGATCATGGCCGCTCCGGACGATTCCAGCCAGGAACCGGAAAAAACGTTGAAGCCCGCCGCCAAGGCATCGGCCATGACACTGACGAAATTACCGGGTCCCGGAACGTAGGCGAAAAAGCGGGGATGATCCAGATGCATGATTTGGTTCAGGACTTCCGTTTCAATCCGGTACAGAAGTCCGGCCGGATCGGCCCCGTGTTCCGGGATCGGCTCGCGCAGCCTTTGCTCCAGGAAGGCACGGTCTGCAAACCGGGTGACCGGTTTATCCCGGAGCGACTCGAAATGATCGACGATCAGATCGATGACGCGGTATCCAAGCGCGCGCATCTGGTCCGCGGATAAGTGCAGCGGATTGAGTGAAACGGATCGCTGCCCGGAATTCATCTATCCTGACTGAGGACGGGCTTCTCTTCCGGCAAGGCCGGCGATGGCGCCCTGAATCACGGTCATCGCGGATTCCAGCATTTGTCCCTCGACATCCTCGGCCGGATTGATGTCGGCAATCCCGAAAGCAGCGACCTTGGGATAAGCCGCGGCGATCTGCAAGGCTGCCGCGAGTTCCGTCCGCAGCGGACCGTCAGGCTCCGAAAGCCACATCGATGCGACTTCCGAGGCATCCAGCGCGTCGATATCGAAGTGAATGTAAATCAGATCGACGCTGTCGCTGAGCCGGCTCATCGCGGCGCGCAGCCGGTCGCAGCCGGACCGGATATCGGCGGTCGGCACGACTTCGATCGCGTAGCGCTCGATCGACTCCTGCTCCAGGGGATCGGTCGCGCGGACACCCACCATCACGACATCGCGCGGCGAAATCGCAGGATCGAGCCCGGCCTGTCGTCGCAAGCCGTGCAGGCACAGTCCCGTGACGATCGCGACCGGCATCCCGCTGAGCATGCCGCTCGGCGTGGTTTCCGGGGTATTGAAGTCGCCGTGGGCATCGATCCAGACCAGGCCGATTCGCGGCGGAGCCGTTGCATCGTTTTTTTGCAGCCCCGCGAGCACCCCGACCGCCGCGTAACAATTGCTTTCCAAAATCAGCGGGAAATACCGGGCCCGGCGAGCCTCGCCTACCAAGCGCGCGAGATGCGCATTCGCGAGACCGATCCTGTTCCAGGCTCCGTAGACCTGATCTTCTTCCGGCGTAAGTTGAACGTGATGAGGGCCCGCAATTTCATGGTCTTGTTCGAGCAACCAATCCATGAGCCCTGCATCCAGCAAAGCCGCGGGACCGGCCTCGGTCCCCGCATCCCATCCGTCCACGTGGTAGGGCAAAGTGATCATGGAAATTTTCATGCTACCCAGACTGCTCCATCTCGTACTCGAAATCCGGCCTGTTGCGGCAACCGCCCCCGTTGTTTGATCGAAACACCGGGCTAT
>JAKEEL010000188.1 GCA_022616595.1 Methylococcaceae bacterium | reverse complement strand
TCCGGCGACACCCGCCCCAGTGAAAACTTGGTCAAATACGCGAAAAATGCGGATATTCTGTTGCACGAAGCGTACTTCAACAAGGGTTTCGAAAGGGGCTCCGAGTCCTCGCGGAACTATCATTCGACGCATCATACTTCGACCGTCGAGCTTGCACGGCTCGCGAATCGAATCCGGCCCGGCCTGCTGGTTCTTTACCATGTCCTTTTTTGGGGTGCCGACGAACAGGACGTGCTCGCGGAAATTCGTGCCGGGTATCCGGGGAAGGTGGCCGTGGCCAGTGATGGCTCAATGTACTGAAATACACACGTCCGCGCGGAGCGGAAAAGCTGCTTGGATGCGTCTCCGTTGTCAGTCTTCGTCGTCTTCCAAGGGCGATGATCCCGTGTCAAAAACCACGGTGTGCAGCTCGAACTTACACCATTTTTTGAACAGATCCAAAGACCGATCCTGTGGCCACAGAGAAGGGTCCGAGTACCACTCGTTCAATTCGTCTTCGAACAGATCTGCATGGTTTAGCTCGATCCACTCGTCCAATTCTTCCGCGTCTTCCACCTCGACCAGGTAGACATTGTTTTCCTGGTTCACATCACTCAGCGTGACGGCATTTTCTGGATCGGAATCGACCGCGTTGATCCAATCCACGAAAGGTTGCTTGTAGCGAATGATTAGGGCAGCGCGATTCAGCATCTGGGTCACCTTGATAAATAGCGTTTACTTGAAAAATCCGATCATGCTTTTCCGACCAGCCGCAAAGCCGAGGGGTGGCGCACAAGGATCGAATAATGGTCTTTGCGACGCGACGGCCAGCCGCGAATCTCGGTATCGCGGCCCAAGTAGCTTTTTAGATCCGGGAAAAGGTCCAGATTTGCGCGTGGAATCCTGACATCCACCTGCTCGGAATAAATCAGCCGGTAAAATTTGCGGTTCGGTTTCAGCGCGAGCGGACGGCCGATCAGGCGGCGCCATCCTTTTCCCTTCGATCCGGGCAGACTCGCGACCGGTCTCGGAGTATAGGCCGGATCTCCCCAGATTCCGAGCCCTTCGGTTTCCGCAAGCCTTTGAGCCTCGAGTAATTGCTCGGCGTATTTCAGATTGGGCGGGTATATATTGACCGTGGCCAGTCCCGAACGAACCAGGACCCGGTTGATATGGGTGCCGTCTTCGGTGAATACGTGGGCCAGCATTCGCTTGTAGTGGTCGGTGCGATCGACATCTCCATCGAGACGAACTTTTTTCCCTTCGAGGATATTTTTGAGCCACATTCTGGCTTCGTCACCACCCGACTCCGCGCTTTTGCGGGGAGTCTCGACTTCCGGAGTATTGATGCCCGACAAGCGAACCTTGCTGCGATCATCGAGCAACAAGGTGTCTCCGTCGAAAACGGCTTGGACGACACGGTAGCCAGCACCCGCCCGAATCGCCAGGCGTTTCGCGTTCGGGGAAGGCTTATCGGAATAATGGCGTTGGCCGCCCGGTTCTTCCCGGACATAAATTTCGCTTGCACCAAAACTCGCGACTGCGCTCGTCAGCATCAAAAAAATCGCCAGCGATTTCTTCAACCGAACTCTCCGATAATCGGCATCAAGACACGCAGGATTATAGCAAAGCATTGCGTCGTCGGGCCAATTGCGGATTTTCAGGCCGGCACACACGCATCGCGGATGCGGCGAAACGTGAAGGGCCTCGCTCGCAGCGGCCCTAACGGGCGACCGAAGTGCTGTTCGGAACAAAATCGGGTTCCCATAGCTTTTCAAGCTGATAGAACTCGCGGGTCTGCGGCAGCATCACGTGCAGCACGACATCCGCGAGGTCAACCAATACCCATTCAGCGACCTGCTCCCCCTCGATTCCCAATGGCTGGACACGATAACGCTTGAGCTTTTCCACCACCTGATCGGCGAGTGATTTCACATGGCGTTCCGAGGTCCCGCTGGCCACCACAAAGTAATCGGTGATGGTGGTCTTGCCCTTTACGTCGATGACTTTTATGTTTTTCGCCTTCCCTTCATCCAAGGTTCCAACGATCAATTCAAGCATTTCTTCTGTAATCATGATTCCACTCTTGGTTAGCAAACTTGGGCGCCGGCAAAAACTTTGAACGCCGGCCTCCAAGGATTGAGCGCCCGCTTGTCTATCGGTACAAGTGTTGCCTGCGGATCAACTCGAGCACCGGTTCGGGCAATAGAAACCTGGCATTTTTATCCTGTCCGATGATTTCCCGAATCGCCGACGACGATATTTCCAGCTGACTGACTTTCTGAAAGTACACGCCTCCTGATTTGGATCCGTTGAAACCCTCGGCTCGATTCGGAAATCGGCATCGAGCATGCTGCGACAAGGCCTTGGGAATCCCTGGGCGATATCCCGGCCGTTGTAGAACGATGAAATGCGCCAGTTTCGGCAAATCCTGCCAGCGATGCCAACTCTGCAGTCCGCTGAAGGCATCCTGACCCAGAATCAGTCCAAGCGCTTGCTCCGGAAATTCATCTCGCAAGGACTCTAAGGTTTCATAGGTATAGGATGGGCCGGGACGGTCGAGCTCCCGGGTATCGACGAGCAATCCGGGTTCATTGCCGATCGCGCGTTCCAGCATGTTCACGCGCAATTCGGCCGGGGCGAGGGGCATTGGACGGTGCGGAGGCTCGCGGCAGGGTACCAGGCGGAGTTCGTCCAGATTCAGGGATTCCTTGATTTCCACGGCGGTCCGCAAATGTCCGAAATGGACCGGGTCGAAACTCCCTCCCATGACTCCGATCATACGAAACAGGATCCGCGTACGGCCGTGCCGATCCGTCGTCCTTGCGGATCGGCCCGGCGGCTACCCGCAAAACCGCTGCCATACCCTCGGCGAAGCCTTTCGTGCCCCCAGTGATCAAGACTGCAATCGGCCAATCTAGGTCCTCATCTGACCGTCGCCCAGCACGATGAATTTCACCGAGGTCAAACCTTCCAGTCCGACCGGACCCCGCGCATGCAGCTTGTCCGTGCTGATCCCGATTTCCGCGCCCAATCCGTATTCGAAGCCATCCGCGAAACGCGTCGATACATTGACCATCACCGAACTCGAATCCACTTCGCGCAAAAAACGCCGGGCGCGGCTGTAATCCTCGGTCACGATGGCATCGGTGTGCGCGGATCCGTAGGTATTGATGTGCTCGATGGCCTCGTCGATTCCATCGACAATACGGATCGACAGAATCGGGGCCAGATATTCGGTCATCCAATCCTGCTCCGTGGCTTCTTTACACGCGGCGACCAGTTCGCGGGTTCTTGCACAGCCGCGCAATTCGACGCCCTTCTCGAGAAAACGCGCGGCGAGGTCCGGCAGTACGGTCTTCGCCACCCTCTCCGCAATCAACAGGGTTTCCATGGTATTGCAAGTGCCATAGCGCTGGGTTTTGGCGTTCAGTGCGATCTCCGCGGCCATCCCGAGGTCGGCGCGATCGTCGATGAAAACATGACAGATCCCGTCGAGATGTTTGATCACCGGAATCCGGCTCTCGCGTGCGATGCGTTCGATCAGCCCCTTCCCTCCTCTCGGGACGATCACATCCACATAGGCATCCATGCGAATCAGTTCTCCGACCGCGGCCCGGTCGGTAACCTGGACTACCTGGATGCAGGATTCGGGCAGGCTTGCTTCGGAAAGTCCCGCCCGAATGCAGTCCGCGATGGCCCGGTTCGAATGAATGGCCTCGGAACCCCCGCGCAAAATGCAGGCATTGCCCGACTTCAGGCAGAGCGCCGCGGCCTCGGCCGTAACGTTCGGCCGGGATTCGTAAATGATACCGATTACACCGAGCGGTACGCGCATCCGTCCGACCTGTATCCCGCTCGGACGATAGTTGAGATCGGTGATCGCACCGACAGGGTCCGGAAGGCTTGAGATTTCGGTCAATCCATCGATCATGGCCTGGATCCCCTTCCCGGTGAGTTGCAGCCGGTCCAGCAAGGGCGCATCGAGGTTGTTCCGACGTCCGGCCTCGAGGTCTTTACGGTTCTCCTCCACCAGGAGGCCCCGTCTCCTGTCTAGCGCTTCTCCGATTTTGCTCAACGCGAGGTTCTTGGTCTCGGATTTTACACTGGCCAGGACCCGGGAAGCCTTCCTGGCCTGCCTGCCGAGTTGCTCGATGTATGCTTTGATATCTGGTTTGTCCATCGCCGTCATTCGATTCAATTTCAAGGGGATTTTGGATTCCCGGTCGCGGCCCGGATGGGTGCCGGATCCAAGGGACTGATGCCCGCGATCGACAAGCTCAATAACAACAAATCCTCCCAGACATCGCCTTTGGCCAATCCCTTCCCGAGCAGGTCGATCGCCGCGCAACGCCTCAGAAATTCTTGAATCTGCGCAAGTTCAAGCCGCCCGAGCGCCGCATCGATCAAGTTTCTCCGGCTCGGCCGGATTCCATAACTTCCGGACAGCTTTGACCGATCGCCGCCGCGATCCAGGTCGAATCGTATCTTCGCGAGCATTCTCAAGTCCCGGGCGAAAGCCCATAACACGATCTGCGGAGCGATTCCTTCGCCGTGAAGTCTGGTCAGAATGTGAACACTTCGCGCCGGCTGGCCGGCGAGCGTACTATCGACCAGATCAAACACATCAAAATGCGCGCTGTCCGCCACGGCCTCCTGGACCATGGCCGCATCGAGCTGTGAAGAACCGTATAATACGTACAGCTTATCGATTTCCTGCGCCGCGGCAAGCATATTGCCTTCCACCCGGTTTGCCAGAATCCGCAGCGCCGGCCTATCCATGCGGACACCGCGAGCCTTCATCCGCGACTCGAGCCAGGAGAGCATTTTGTTCGGTTGCAGCGGCCAAACCTGAATGATCACGCCGACTCGGTCGAAAGCCTG
>JAKEEL010000187.1 GCA_022616595.1 Methylococcaceae bacterium | reverse complement strand
CTTTTTCACGCGGCGATCGATCGGTTACAATCCCGACTCGGATTTCAAGAAAAGCAGGGAAAACGAACGGATGTCAAAACTGAAATTGTTTGTGAGTCATAGCTCGAGACTGGACGATATCGACCATAACCACGCGGACGACGATCATAACTGGCTTCTTCTCGGCGCGACCTGCCGGGCGATTCGGGGACATTACAAAGACAAGGTCGATGTCCTGGTGGACCGGGACGGACTGATACCGGGCGAGGATTGGAACCATCAACTCAACGTGTGGCTCGCCGAATGCCATGTCGCGATCATTCTTTTCTCCAGACGTGCCATTGAAAAATCCAACTGGGTGGCCAAAGAGGCCGCCATTTTGAGTTGGCGGCGGGAACTCGATTCGAAGTTTATATTGATCCCGGTGCTGCTCGACGGTGAAACGAGCCCGGAAGATCTGGCCAAAGATTTTTTCGGGACCTTGAAGATCGATACCAGCCAGTGTATTCGAAATGCGGCAGCCAAGGATATCCTGGCCGGCCTAATCCAGAAGCTCAATCCGGAGGATATTAACGTCTGGGAAACCCCGCTTGAACTTATTCAAGGCAGCTTCGCCCATCTTCTGGCCGGAGATACTACCGAAGCGGTATTGGAAAAAATACTCGGTGACCTGAACATAAAGATCGGCTGCGAATTTCATTCCGATAAAAAACAACATTATGCTTATTTATTGATCAGACACCTGTTTTTTCAGGGTGTGGATCATTTCGATTGTTTCAATCGGGCGATCGACCGATTGATTCCTGGACCGCCGAAGGAAAAAGTCGAGGAGTTATTCCGGCAAATTCGTTCATTGTGGGTTGATCCGGGTGCGGCCGGCGCCATCCCCTCCGCGCTGGCTCACAATCGGCCTCTGGCTCTGAACGGAAAATTTCTAACCCTTGCGCAACCTGATCTTAAGACCGACCATTACACACTCGACCGCTACATCGAACGGGCCTGGAGCGGTTCGACAGCCTATTTGTTGATATCCGTGGACGATACTATGAACATAGATCAGGTTAAAATGAACATCCGCTCCCGTTTCTTTAATACGCTCAAATGTCCCACAGGTATTTCAGAAGAAAAGATGGACCGGAAAATCGATCAGAATTTCAGGGTCATAGTGTTGTTCGTGCAATCGCCCAATGCCGATTCCGGATTTTTTGATCCTCGTCTTATTGTTGAGCTTCAAAGGCTTCACGGTATTTATAAGAAGCTAATAATTATACTCCAGGAGGGAGAATCCCCGGGCATTTTACCGGAGCGCGTGAAAGCGGTGCTTCCACGAGTAGATCCGGAAGCCGAGGAAGAAGCGTTACTTGGCGAGCATCTTACCCGGACCTTTCTGAACCAGAAATATGGAATTCCCTAATGAAATACAAACCAGCGTATTTTAAAAATCTACCCGCGGATGGAATTCTACTTAAAGATGGGGGCAACCTTCCCTATGTATTCAGCGACGATATCGTGATCGCACTCGATGTCGCCTTGGCCACGGACCGGCCCTTACTCGTATCGGGGAAACCCGGCTGCGGCAAGAGCCGCTTGGCTGAGGCCGCCGCCGCGGTGCAGCGCTGGAATTTTCTTGGTAGGACAATCACCTCGAGAACACGGCTGGAAGAACTTACCGTGGAGGTCGATCACCTGCGCCGGCTCAACGATGCCCAGATCCGGAAACCCCAGCCCGATTCGGAACCTGAATCTAGTTTAAAACCCGATCAGGCCTATCACAATCCCGGTATATTCTGGTGGGCCTTCAATCCGGAATCGGCCCGCCGTCGAGGTATGACCGAAACGCAGGCCGGCGAATGGGGTATCACTCTGGACTATATCGGCATAGAACGCGACCAAAATAAGGGGGTCGTTCTACTGATTGACGAAATCGACAAGGCGGAACCGGATCTGCCGAACGATCTCCTGGAACCTTTGGACCGCAGGAGTTTCAGTCTGCCGGACGGCGGCAAAATCGAAGCGGCGGGCGACCTGAAAATTCTGACCATCATCACCACCAACGGCGAGCGTGAACTGCCGCAGGCCTTTCTGCGCCGCTGTGTCACGCTGACGTTGCCCGAGCCCGGCAAGAATGAACTCGTGAGAATCGCGTTGGAGCATGATCCGAACAGCAATCGCGCACGGATCGAGGCCATCGCGGAAAAGATCCTCCGATTTCGGGAGGAAGCGAAAAATCTGCTGCGCCGGCCGCCTGGGACAGGCGAATTTCTCGATGCGATCCGGGCCTGTGAAAAACTCGCCATCGATGTCAGCGAAAACCCGGATTCGGTCTGGCGAAAAATCGAGAACGCGATCCTGCTCAAGGACACCCAGGTTTGATAAACGCCGATTGGAATCGCCGTCGCGAAGAAATCCACCTAGGCGATCTCGCACGGGCTATGGCCGAACTGCGCTGTGAGTCTCCCGAGCAATTCAAAGCCGTGGCACGCTGTCTCGGATTTGCGATCGAAGAGACAGCGAAGCTCGAAGCACAGACGGAAATTTATGATACCCATCGTTATCCCGATCGGTCCTCCGTTAAGACCGAACAGCCGAGGCCGCCGCGGAGCTTCCAGACGCCTCCACAACCCGAACCCCCAGTCAAACTGCCGGATTTCGAAGTTCCCGGTGCTTTGGAAGAGTTGGGAATAAGGGCTCCGCCGACATCCGGCCACTTGCAGGCGCCGGACGGGGCCTACGAAATACTCGACCGGAATGCCGGTAACCAGGCTCTGGCGCGCTCCACCCTGTTTACGGAAAACACCAGCCGCGGGCTATTTTCCGCGGCTCTGGCGACTCTGCGGCCAGGTCATGAAATCGATCTCTCCCGCCTGTTTGAATTCATGGTAAGGGGCAAGGCGCTACCCCGATTGCCGCGCCTGCCTTCCGCTACGCTGGCTCTCGGCTGTCAATTGCTGCTCGATTACCGAAGCAGCATGGTCCCCTTTTATGAAGATTTGGCTTCGCTTGTGGCCCAGATTGCTCAGATCACGCCCGCGGATAAAATCGAGACCTTTGTGTTCGAAGGCGATCCCTCGGCTGCGCAGCGCTGGACGGCGGACTTTGAACCGCTGGCATGGAATCCGGATAAACGGCCGATACTGACGGCGACCGACTTCGGGATTCAGGGGAGAGGAGGACGCGCGGAAAAGCCCGCCCAGTGGATGCCATTTATCGATCGATGCCGGGAGAAAGGCAGTCCTTTGCTGATTTTGATTCCCTGGCCCAGAGAACGCTGGCCCGTGGGACTCGGGAGCTATCCCGAACTGATTCACTGGAGTCCCTACACCACGGCCGGGATGATTCGCCGCAAAATCGGTCTCGGTCATAACATACCGCAATGAGCTGGCTCCAGCCGAATCCCTTCGAACAACAATTGTTCCTGGATACCGCGAAGCGCTGGCCGGAAATCATGGACCTTGCACGCGTCCTTTGCCTGACCACGCGAATCGAACCGCTGCTCCTGCGTAACGCGCGGCGCCGATTTGTACCGCAGGCCGGTCCGGAAATTGAATCGCTGCTCTGGTTCAGCCCCTTGGTCGTGGCGCGCAGCAGCCGCCATATAATTTTCCATCATGGCGCGGCGCGGCAATTGGCGGATCAACTCAGGAAGTCGCCCGAAATCGGGCAAGTGTGGGATTACACCCGGCTCGCGACCCGCCATTGGTCGCCTGAAGAGCGACTGGAGCGCGACCTGCGTTATTGTGCGCTTTCAGGAGATCAGGACGGGATTCGAAAAGGCCTCCGAGACATTCTCCGGCGCATCAAGGCCGAGCCGAACGAAGCGGAGCGCATCGCTTTGGCGCGCTGGGTCAAGCGCAGCCTGCCGGTGATCAACAACCCCGGAATCCAAAGCGAGGAATCGCTTTTGCTTGCGCAGTACGCAAGCCTCGCGCTCAGCGATTCCGGCAGCTGGAGCCAGTTAGGTCCTCCGAGTGTACTACCCGACTGGCTCGCCGCCAATTTGCCCGCACCGCTGGAACAGGCGCAACTCGGGGTTAATCTGCACGCAGATGTGAGTCGCCAGGTATTGGTGTTCAAGGCTCCGGGCCAAAGCACACAACAGTTGACCTTTCCGACACCCTTGCCGGCGGATATTTATGTCGTTCCGGAAGGGCGGGAAGGCCAATGGTACACCGTGGGCACCGATAGCCGCATCGAGGTGCGCAACCGTAGTCCGCGTTTGATGCTGGTAACCCGGGACGGTCGTCAGTACTCCCTCAGGTCGGATTTTGAGCGAGTGGAAGGATTGCGAGACGCAGAGGAAAGGCCATCCGTTACGATTTATTTGTGCTATGTCGAGGCCGACCGCGGTCAGGCGGAACAGATTCAAGAGTGGCTCGAAACGAAGAAGTTCGATGTAGAGCTGGTGCAGGAATCCGGTCGTCCGAACCTGAGTAAGGACGGCCCTAAGCTCTGGATGATCCGGCTTTGGACGCGTAATGCGCTGAAATTCTGGGAGGGTAGAAAATTCCCGGAAGAAATCGAATTGGAAAACAGTTTCATTCTAAGGACCGACCCTTCAGAACCACCGGTTTCCGGTGCCGGAGGTTTCAGCCGTGTTTTTGATTGGAGCGATTGGGTTCGCTTGGAGGAATCTTCGGAGGCCGGGCAATTTTTGAATCAGATCAATAAATGGCTGGAGCAGGAGAAGCTTTACGACGAAGCATTGGGTGCCGATTCACCAGCAGCAGATGAAATCGACCGCCTTCTAAAGCAAATCAACGACCCTGCAACCGAACCGCCGCGCCGTCTTGAGATCGGCGATCGGCTCGCCGAGCTTGGCGATCCGCGGTCCGGTGTCGGGGTGAGGGAAATCCGGATTCCGGTCGAATCCGGGGTTGCGGAGAAACCACAGGAAACGGCTTTTTCTCCCGAAATCCAGGCTTATCTGGATGAAATCAACGACATCAAGACCAAGCCGCCGAGGCGTCTTGAGATCGGCGACGAACTCGCGCGCCTCGGCGATCCGCGCGAGGGCGTGGGGCTCGATAAAAATGGCCTGCCGGATATCGACTGGGTGGAGATTCCGGCCGGAAAATTCATTTATCAGGACGGCCAAACGCTCGAACTACCTACCTTCTACATCGCGCGCTATCCGGTGACCAACGCGCAGTTTCAGGCTTTTGTGGATGCCGGCGGGTATCAAACACGCCAACCGAAGGGAGGTTTAAAACGCTTGTTTGGATTTGGAGAGAAACCCGTCCAGGACTTTTGGCAAAATTTAATCAGACCCGAACCGCAAGTTTCCACTTGGCCCGAGCCGAACCGCCCGAAAACGAATGTGAACTGGTACGAGGCCGTGGCGTTCTGCCGCTGGCTCTCGGCGATGCGGGGCTTTGCAATCCGGCTGCCGGACGAGCGGGAATGGGAGAAGGCCGCGCGCGGTCCGAAGGCTTT
>JAKEEL010000186.1 GCA_022616595.1 Methylococcaceae bacterium | reverse complement strand
GCGATCAAGGTATAGATCAGAGCATACTGATTGAATTGCCCGTACAGCGCGAAACGGATCAACTCGACCGCTTGAGAAAAAGGGTTGTACTCCGCGAGCCGATACAGCACCTGGCTCGATTCCCGGATCTTCCACAGAGGATAGAGCGCGGTCGACATGAAAAACATCGGAAAAATCACGAAATTCATGACGCCCGCAAAATTCTCGAGCTGTTTGATGAACGATGATAGCAGCATCCCCAGGGACCCCAGCATCAGTCCGGAAATCACCAAGGCCGGCACGAGCCACAAAAAGCCTTCCAAAGGCGGCCTGATCTCGTAGAACCAGGCGATCAGCAGGAAGGTGTAGACTTGCAAGACCGACACCGAGGTGCCGGCAAGCAGTTTACCGGTCAACAGAAACCAACGCGGCAGGGGACTGATCAAGAGCGTTTTCATGCTGCCCATTTCGCGGTCGTAAACCATCGACAGGGAACTTTGCATGCCGTTGAACAGCTGGATCATGCCGATCAGACCCGGCGTGATGTAGACCTCGTATAAAATATAGGTCTCATAGGGAGGGATGATCGCGATTCCCAGAGTCGAGCGGAATCCCGCGGCGAACACGAACAACCAGACCAGGGGACGCACCAGCGCCGCGACAAAACGCTCCCGCTGACGCAAAAAGCGGAGCAGCTCGCGTTCGGTGATCCCTGAAAGCGCGCGAATATAATGCAGTGCTTTCATCTCAAGGATTCCCGCCGGATCCGGTCAGATTTCTGAACGCGGCATCGAGATCTTGCGCGCCGGTTGCCTTCAGAATTTCATCGACTCCACCCTGTGCAAGCAGCCTTCCCCGGTGAATCACCCCGAGCCGATCGCTCGGAGCGACCTCATCGATCAGATGGGTCGCCCAAAGCACCGCGATGCCTTTCTCGGTGCACAAATCATGCATGTACCGCACGATTCCCTCGCGGCTCGGAATATCGAGTCCCACGGTCGGTTCATCCAGCAACAGGATAGCCGGTTCATGCAGCAAGGCCCGGGCGATTTCGACTCTGCGCCGATGTCCCCCGTTCAAGTGCCGGATTTTTTCATCGCGGCGCTCGAACATCGCCTGCCGTTCCAGTTCATCCCGGATTCTTTTCAGCGCGGCCTTCCTTCCCATGCCATGCAGCGACGCATGATACTTGAGATTCTGCAGAACGCTGAGGTCTAGATCCAGGGTCGCTTGCTGGAACACGACACCGAGTCTCGCGAGCGCCGAGGCGGTCTTCTTCTTAAGATCGAATCCCGCGATTCGGATCGTTCCCCGGACGCTGTCATAGAGACGCGTGATCAGCGAAAACAAAGTAGTCTTTCCGGCGCCGTTCGGGCCGAGCAGCATCATGCATTCGCCGGCCCGTACCTGGAACTCGATGCGTTCCAGTACCGGTTTTCGGCCGAACGCATAGCTTAAACCATGAACCTCCAAGGCAATCTCCGGCTTCATGGTTTGGCGACCACCCCCCAGGGATACCGGCCGACGTACAGAGATTTTACAACTTCGAGATCTTCGAGATCGATCATCGAAATATCGTTGCTGACACCGTTCGTGGTATAGAGCCACTTTTGATCGCTCGAAAAAGCCAGATTCCAGACCCGTTGGCCGACCAGCAGATATTTTTTGACTTCCAGGGTCGCGGCATCCACGACCGCGACCCGATTCGCGGGGCCGAGCGCCACGTATCCGTGCTTTCGATGTTTATCGATCACTACACCGACCGGTTGAATCGTTCCGGAACTAACGCCCGGAACTTCGAAGATGATTTTTTTTAGAAACTGCTTCGATTCCACATCGATCACCGATAAAGATCCGCCGATTTCCGAAGTTACCCATAGCTGCCGGGAATCTTCGCTGAACGCGGCCGCCCTGGGCCGCGGATCGACCAAGGTGTTGGCGACCACTTCCAGCGTGGCCGGATCGATCCAATGGACCATATTAGTCGTTTCAGAGGTGCTGACAATCCATTTTCCATCGGGACTCGCGGCAATCCCTTCGGGTTCGACCCCGACCGGAATTTTTTTGATCGCCGCACCCGAGACAATATCGATCACCGTAACCAGATTGTCGTCCTCGTTGGAAACGTAGAGCTTGTCTGCCTGAGATCCGAGAACGAAGGTTTCCGGATCGTCGCCCGAGGGCAGGCGGGCTTTTACGCTGAAATCGCCGGTATCGATTTTTAAAATCGTATTATCATCGCTCACGGCAACGAAAAGATGACGGCCGTCCGGACTCAACGCAATTCCGCGCGGACGCTGACCCACCTCGTGCGTCTTCACGAGTTGCTGATTTGCGGCGTCGACGATCGCGACGGCATTGTCTTTCTCGAGCGTGACATACAGGGTGTCGGCATGGGCGGGGCTTAGAATCATGCCCGCCAGCAACGGCAGCCCCATCGACAGCTTGGTCACGTTACATCTCCTCCCTCAAAAAAACGGCCCATCATAACAAAAACCGGAACGCCATAGAGCGACCAAGCTTCCTCCTGGATTCCGCTGTTGCGGCCCCGAGCGAAGGCATTAGCTGACCTGGGCGATCCAATCTTCCAGATTATAATAATTCGTGACCCGCGCGATTACCGTGCCGCCGATTCATCGGTATGAAGCGAGGCAGGTCTCAGCGCGGTTTCAGGACTCCGCCGTGACCCGCTTGTTCGGTATCCAAGAGATAGCTCGCTCCGTCCGCCCGATAGCCGCCCTCCACAGGATCTTCCGCCAGCAGCAACGGGGTATCCAGGTCGATCCACTGAAAGCCGCCGATGCCTGCCGCGAAATGGGCCGCGAAGCCTATGCCGATCCGCGTTTCCACCATGCCGCCGATCATCAAGTCGAGACCTGCGGAACGCGCGATCGAAACGATGTCGAGCGCCTGAGCCACGCCGGATTTGACCAGCTTGATGTTGATCACCCGCGCCGCGCCGGCCTTAATGATCCGGATCGCATCGTGCGGGGAAGCGCAGGATTCGTCCGCGGCGACCGGGATTCCGGTCGTATCCGTGACTTTTCGAAGACCCGCGAGATCATCGCGGGGAACCGGTTGTTCGAGCAGAACGGGTTTCATTCCCGAAGCCTCCAATCGTCGCACGAGGCCGATCATTTCGTCGGCGTTGAATCCGCAATTCGCATCGAGCAACAGGCGGCATTCGGGGAATCCTTCGCGGATCGCGCACAAATGTTCGAAGTCGCTGTCCGGGTCCCGGCCGACTTTGACCTTGAGGGTTTCAAATCCCCTGAGGCGATATTCGCGTGCCAGATTGAAAGCTTTTTCCGATGCACAGATCGGAATCGTGATATCGGTGACAAGATGCGACCCGGCACCCCCGAAAAATTCATACAAAGGCAATTCCCGATGGCGTGTCAGCGCATCGAGCAAGGCCATTTCGATGCCGGCTCGCACGGATGGATAGTCCGGAAAGTGCTCCCGCAAGAGCCCTGCGATCGACCGCCAGGCTCCCGCGGACCGCCCTTTCAGAATCGCCTCGCTTGCCCCGATTGCCTGTAACGCGAGCGGCTGGCTTTCAACCGTCAGGGGCGGGAGCAGGGAGGTTTCGCCCCAACCGACGGTGCCATCCTCGAGTTCCAGGCGCACCGCGACATTATTCACGGCCTTCAGGGTCGATGAGGCGATCGCGAAATCGGCAAGCAGCGGCACGTTCAAGGGAATCGCTTCCAGGCGGACAATTTTCGGGGCTGCGGGCATCGGAGCTATGATCCAATCGGCTGCGTTGAATTGAGGAAACCATGCGGAGGTCCGGGAGGAACCGACGCGCAGTCTATCACGCGAGCGGATTTCGTAGAATCGATATGCTCTGTATATTGAAAGAGTCTCCAAATGCACGATCGTTGGATTGTCGAAAAGAACTCCGGCTGAACTGCGGAGCCGGCGCATTTGCGGCCATCGTCGAAGTTGAATATGATGCTCGGTGCCGGGAACTCCGTTTCGGCGCCCGATCCAATTTTGCATCCCGAGACCTGGAGACAATGACCAATCCTTTACTTGAAGAACACACCCTGCCGCCTTTTTCCGCGATCAGGCCGGAACATGTCGAACCTGCCGTGACCGGACTGATCGAAGCCAATCTGAAAGCCATCCGGGAACTGCTGGGCGCTGACCGGGATTACACCTTCGACAACCTGATCGGTCCGATGGAAGATCTTGACGACCGGCTCAGCAAAGCCTGGTCCCCGGTGAGTCACATGAATGCGGTCGTCAACAGCGACGAATTGCGCGCGGCTTACAACGCGTGCCTCCCCAAGCTGAGCCAGTATGCGACCGAACTGGGACAGAACGAGGAGCTCTACCGGGCCTATCGGAGCATTGCCGAAAGCGATCGCTACGAAACATTGAGTCCCGCGCAAAAGAAAATCATCTCGAACGGGCTCCGGGATTTCAAACTGTCCGGTATCACGCTCGAAGCGGAGCAAAAAGCCCGTTACCGCGAAATCGCGCAGGAGCTTTCACGCCTGTCGAGTAAATTCGATGAAAACGTGCTCGATGCGACCCAGGCTTGGACGAAGCGGATCGAGGACGAATCCGGCCTGGCCGGAATGCCCGAGTCGGCGCGCGAACTGGCGCGCCAGACCGCGAAATCGCGCAACCTCGATGGCTGGCTTTTGACACTCGAATTTCCGTCCTATCTGGCCGTCATGACCTACGCGGACGATCGTGTGCTGCGGCGCGAGGTTTACGAGGCCTTCGCGACCCGCGCGTCCGAGCAGGGACCAGGCGAGGGGCAATGGGATAATACCGGGATCATGGAAGACATCCTCAGGCTTCGCCATGAAAAATCCCGGCTGTTGGGGTTTTCCAATTCCGCCGAATTGTCGCTTGCGACCAAGATGGCCGAATCGCCCGAACAGGTGATCGAATTCCTGGAAGACCTGGCGCGCCGGTCGCTGCCGGTCGCGCGCAAGGATCTTGATGAACTGACGGTTTTCGCGAACGAGGAGCATGGTCTCGAAAAACTCGAAGTCTGGGATATTTCCTATTACGCGGAAAAAATGCGCCAGCATCTCTACGCGCTTTCGCAGGAGGAAGTCCGGGCTTACTTTCCTGCGACACGGGTCGTGCCCGGACTGTTTGCGGTCGTCGAGCGCTTGTACGGGATCGAGATCACCGAAAAGAAGGGCATCGATGCCTGGAATCCCGATGTGCGTTATTTTGAAATCCGCGACCGGAATCAACAATTCCGGGGCAGTTTCTATCTGGATCTGTATGCGCGCCCGAACAAGCGCGGCGGGGCGTGGATGGATGAATGCGTGACTCGCAGGCGCAGCCGCGGCTCGATTCAACATCCGGTCGCCTATCTGTGCTGCAATTTCACCCCGCCGGTCGGCACTGATCCGGCGCTGTTGACCCACGACGAGGTCACTACGCTGTTCCACGAGTTCGGGCACGGTCTGCATCATTTACTGACCCGGGTGGAACACCTCGGCGTGTCCGGCATTCATGGAGTCGAATGGGACGCGGTCGAGTTGCCGAGCCAGTTCATGGAAAACTTCTGTTGGGAGCGTGAAGCCCTCGATCTGATTTCGGGGCATTACCGGACCGGAGAAAAGCTGCCGTCCGAGCTCTTCGAAAAAATGCTCAAGGCGCGGAACTTCCAATCCGGCATGATGATGGTCAGACAATTGGAATTCGCGCTCTTCGATTTTTTGATCCATGCGCGTTATACGCCGGAAACCGGCGGCAGGATTTATGAAACCCTCGATGAAGTCAGAAAAAGGGTCGCGGTCGTGATTCCGCCCGGCTTCAACCGCTTCGCGCATAGCTTTTCCCACATCTTCGCGGGCGGATACGGGGCCGGCTATTACAGTTACAAATGGGCCGAAGTGTTGTCCGCCGATGCGTTTTCGTTGTTCGAAGACAAGGGAATCTTCGACCGCGAAACCGGCGAATCCTTTCTGCGCAATATTCTCGAGCAAGGCGGAAGCCACGATGCGATGGAATTGTTCGTGGCATTCCGGGGGCGTGAGCCCGAGATCGACGCACTCTTGCGTCACAATGGAATTGCCGCATGAAATACCGGGATCTCCGGGATTTCATCGCTCAACTGGAAGCGCAGGGAGAGCTCAAGAGGATCCGGGTCGAAGTCGACCCCTGTCTCGAGGTCACCGAAATCTGCGACCGGACCCTGCGCAGCAGGGGACCGGCGATTCTGTTCGAAAAACCCAAGGGCTCGCAGATTCCGCTGCTCGCCAATCTGTTCGGAACCCCCGAACGGGTCGCTATGGCCATGGGCGAGACATCGCTTCAGGCACTGCGGGAGATCGGTAAATTACTGGCCTTTCTCAAGGAACCCGACCCGCCCAAGGGCATGAAGGATGCCTTCAGCAAACTGCCGATCTTCAAGCAAGTCATGAATATGGCGCCGAAAGTGGTGAACCATGCGCCGTGTCAGGAAGTCGTCTGGCGCGGAAGCGAGGTCGATCTCGGACGCTATCCGATCCAGACCTGCTGGCCGGGGGATGCGGGTCCCTTGATCACCTGGGCGCTCGTGATCACCAAGGGACCGTACAAGGACCGGCAGAATCTCGGCATCTATCGCCAGCAAGTCATCGATCGCAACCGGGTCATCATGCGCTGGCTCGCCCACCGCGGCGGAGCACTGGATTTTCGCGACTGGCAGATCGCGAATCCCGGTCGACCGTTTCCGGTCGCGGTCGCGCTCGGAGCCGACCCGGCCACGATCCTCGGCGCGGTCACCCCGGTGCCCGATTCCCTCGCCGAAGCTGCGTTCGCAGGGCTGTTGCGCGGCAGCCGGACCGAATTGGTCCAATGCAAAAACGTCGATCTCAAGGCGCCCGCGAGCGCGGAAATCGTGCTCGAGGGCTATCTTCATCCCGGAGATATGGCGCCCGAAGGCCCCTTCGGCGATCATACCGGCTATTACAACGAAATCGAGGAATTTCCGGTATTCACGATCGAATGCATCACCCAGCGTCAGAATCCGATTTACCACAGCACGTATACCGGCCGGCCGCCCGACGAACCCGCGGTGCTCGGACTCGCGTTGAACGAAGTGTTCATCCCGATTCTGCAGAAGCAGTTTCCGGAGATCGTCGATTTCTATCTTCCGCCGGAAGGCTGTTCGTACCGCCTCGCGGTGATCAGCATGAAAAAAGAGTATCCCGGACACGCGAAGAGAGTAATGTTCGGCACTTGGTCGTTTTTGCGCCAATTCATGTATACCAAGTTCGTGATCGTAACCGACGATGATATCGATGTGCGGGATTGGAAAGACGTGATCTGGGCTATGACGACCCGCATGGACCCCGCGCGGGATACAACCCTTCTCGAAAATACTCCGATCGACTATCTGGATTTCGCGTCTCCGATATCCGGCCTCGGTTCCAAGATCGGCTTCGACGCAACCAATAAGTGGCCCGCAGAAACGCAGCGGCAATGGGGGACCCCGATCGCGATGAGCGAAGCGGTCAAAAAATCGGTGGATGCAATGTGGGGTTCGCTCGGACTTTGATCGTCGGATCTGCAAAACCCATTGAGCCCTTCACGACCATCGCTGCGGTCACCGCAAAGGCAACTTGCCTTGGTCTCGAATCGGAAGGTTTTTTCTCGCTGTTTTCCGATCGCATCGGACAATGAGACTCGATACCTCGATCCACCGCGGGCTTGTCGTGATATTCCTGCTGTTACTGTCCCTTCAGTGCGGTCAGGCGGCGCCCGGATTGGTCAAAGCGAAAGCGGCTTTTCAGGAAATCAGGCTTAGCGGCTATACGCGCGCGCGTGCGGTTCTGGATCTGGCCACCGAGGCCACCGGCAAAGTCGAAAGAGTGTTTGCCGAGATGGGCGAGGCGATCGGACAAAACGGGCAATTCGCCTGCCTCGACCAGACCTTTATCAGTCTGGACATCGAAAGCAACCAGGCCGAGATCGCGAGAACGAAGATCGATATCGATTACTTCACCAAACAGGTTTCACGCTACGAAATGCTGGTCAGCAAGAACAGCTCCTCGCAACAGCAGCTCGACGAAATCCAGCGCAGCCTGGCCGGTACCGAACAGCAGATCAGGACCCTGAATACCCGCCACCGCGAACTGCTGGAACGCAGGGAACGCTTCTGCATCGCGGCACCCCGCGATTGGATCGTGATCGAACGCCATGTCGAACCCGGCGAATGGGTGCAGACCGGGGACCCGGTCGCCAAAATCGGCAATTTTTCGCGTCTGTTGATCCCGTATGCGCTGACCATGGCCGAATATGAAACCTTGCAACGAGCGGCCGAGCATCTCGAAGTTCGATTGCCGGACCTCGGGATCACGCTGCCGGCGCGGGTTGCGCGGGTTTCGCCGGAATTCGATGAAAAATCGCGCAAGATCGTACTGGATCTTGAAATCGCGGGCGATCTAAACCAGCGCAGGGGCGGGATTCGCGCCGATCTTTCGCTGCATCTGCCCGATTCCAACCAATCGGTCCTTCTGCCCGAATCCGCCGTCGACGAACGCTATGAACAATACTGGGTGCAAAGACCCGGCGGGGAGCGCATTTCGGTCGTCTATCTGGGCCGGGCCGCAAGCGAAAACCCGGGCGGACCGATGGTCCGCATTTCTCATCCGACGATCCGCGCCGGCCAGGAGTTCGTGCTGGAAGAGCCTTAGACACCCATGCAGTCGGTCATTCAGTTTTCGTTACAACAGAAGATTTTTTTCAACCTGGTTTTCATCGTTCTGATGCTGGGCGGAACCTATGCCACCTTTGCGATCACGACCGACCGTTATCCCCATGTGAACTTCGGCGAAGTCATCATCACCACTTATTTTCCGGGCGCATCGCCATCGGAAGTCGAGACCCTGGTAACCCGCGAATTGGAGGAGGCCTTGGAAACCGTGAAGAGCGTCGAGTGGATGAAATCCACTTCGTTCCGCGAACGCTCCCGGATTCGGTTGAAATTTATCGACGATTCAGACTACGTGGCGGGCTTCAGCGAGGTGCGTCTCAAAATCCTGAACCGGCTTGACCAACTCCCGGCGGAAACCGATCCGCCCGAGTTCATCCATCTCGAAACCGAAGACTACGTCCCCGTGATCGTGGTCAACCTGGCTGGCGATGTCGGAAACCGCAGCCTGGCGCTGATGGCGGACGAGCTGAAATCCTCGTTGCGCGAAATTCCCGGGGTCGAGCATATCAAGGTCTTCGGCGAATACGAGCGTGAGTTTCATGTCCTGCTCGATCCCAAGAAGCTGAATGGGTTGGGTTTGACCTTCGAGGATGTTGCGCTGGCGCTGCAACAATCGAATGTTTCCATTCCCGCGGGCGATTACAAAAATGAATCGGGCGAATTTACGGTTCGGGTCGACGAAAAATTTCACAACCGCGATCAAGTCGTTTCGACCATCATCCGGACCGATTCCGACGGCAGTTTCGTGCGGGTCGGTGACGTGATCAGCCGCGCGGAACTTAGCTATAAAGATCCGCGCGCGATGACCTCGGTCAACGGACGGGATGCCTTGGCCATGCAGATCATCAAGGCTCCCACCGGGAACGCGCTGGACATCAAATCCGCGGTCGAACAAGCAGTCGCCGCTTTCCAACCGGTTGCCGAACGTCAGGGCGTCGAGCTGTTGCTGAGCCAGGATTCCACGGTCTACATTCACGACGGTTTGAGCACGCTGGGTTCGAATCTGGTCGCAGGGGTCATCCTGGTCACGCTGATCATCTGGTACTTCATGGGCTTGCGCAACGCGGGACTGATCGCAATCGGAATCCCGTTTTCATTTTTACTCAGCCTGATTCTGATGTACGCGACCGGAACCAGCCTCAACGAACTGTCGCTGTTTTCATTCGTGCTGGTGAGCGGCATGATCGTAGACGATGCGATCGTGGTCACCGAGAATATCTATCGCCACGCGGAAAAAGGAGAACCCTTGCAGCAGGCGATTATCAAAGGAGCGACCGAAGTCGGATTACCGGTCATCTCGGCGACCCTGACCACGATCGCGGCTTTCATGCCGATGTTGATCATGACCGGAGTGACCGGGGAATTCTTCGAAATCATTCCGGCGACCGTATCCTTCGCGCTCCTTGCTTCGCTGGCCGAATGCCTGTTGATCCTGCCGATCCATTACCTGGATTTCGGCCCGCGTCCGGGCCGCACCCAAACGGAAAGATTCCGAGGTTCGGTCGATCGTGTGTTAACCCTGCTGCAAAACCTGGCCTACCGCGGGGTCAACTTCACGCTGCAACACCGGATCGCGGCTTTATCCTTGATTCTTGTTTTGTTCATTCTGTGCGTGGCGATACTGGGTATATCGATCAGCGGGGCCGCGCCCCTGATTCGTATCAAATTTTTCCCCGACGATTACACCCTTTATTATGTCGATGTGGAAGGCCGGAGCAGCACACCGATCGAGGAGGTGGACCGCCATGTGAAGAAAATCGCACGCTACGTGATCGACGACGGGCCGGGTAAGGCCATCACGGCCGCCGGAATCGCGGGGTTTTACGTCAACGAAGATTACGAACAGATTTTCGGCAACCACTACGGCTCGGTCACGGTCACGCTGCCTGCGAAAGAGGACCAAACCTTCGATTCCCCGATCGAACATCTTGCCGCGATGGCCCGGCGCCTGAAGCAGGAATTCCAGACCGATGGCTTCGAACTCCGCCTTCATCCTCAGAAAGACGGACCCCCGCAGGGCAAGGACCTGAACGTGCGGATTCAAGGTTCAAATCTGGAGTCCATCGAAAAATTGGCCGATGAATTGCTCAGATTTCTGAAGGACAATTCCGAATTCGCGTCCTATCTTCAGGATCTTCAAGACGACCGCGGAAAACCGAAAAGGAATGTCCGTTTCGAGGTTCGTCACGAGCGCGCCAGCGAATACGGATTGACCCCGGCCCGGGTGGCGAGTCTCGCGGCCAGTGTCCTGGACGGGCGGATCATCGGCAAATACCGCCTGTCGGACGAAGAAATCGACCTCAGGCTGCGGGTCGATCCGGGCTATGCCGAGCAGCCCGAAGACGCTTTGCATATCCCTCTCGTGGAACATGCGAGCGGGCCGGTCAGGCTCGGCGATCTGACCAATTTCCGAACCTTTATGGAATCCGGCGAACTGAACCGTTACGAATCTCAACGTGCGATCACGCTTCAGGCGAATCTGGATCCCACCGCGCCGACCTCGATACCGGTGATCCTGCAAACCATCCAACAACATTACGATTCGATCCGCCACGATTATCCGGGCGCGAGTCTCAGCTTCGGCGGGGACCACGAAGAAACACAGCGCTCCTACCGCTCGCTCGGCTACGCCTTCGTGCTCGGCTTCCTGCTCATCTATCTGATTCTGGCAAGCCAGTTCCAATCCTATGTTCAACCGCTGATCATCATGACCGCGATCGGGTTCGCACTGATCGGCGTAGTCATCGGCAAACTCCTTTCCCAAACCATCTTTACCCTGAACAGCTTTATCGCGGTCGTCGGAGTCGCAGGCGTGGTCGTGAACGACGCGCTGGTCCTGGTCGACTTTATGAATAAACTCCACGCTGAAGGAATGTCCCGAGCGGACGCAATCCATCTCGGAGTCAAGCTGCGCCTGCGCCCGATTCTCCTGACCTCGCTCACGACCACGCTCGCGTTGCTGCCCATGGCGCTGGGCTTTCCGAGCTATTCCCTGATCTGGGGCAGCATGGCATCGACCTTTGTCACAGGGCTCGCGACCGCGACGACGCTGACGATCTTCATCGTGCCGGTTCTATGGGATATCTTTCAGTCGGCTCAGGGACACAGAAAATCCGCGGCCTGCGAAAAATAGAAGTTCGATCCAGGCCTGAAGGGTTCGACGATTGCGATCAACCCGCCGGTTCGACCGGCAGGTAGTCGATCTGCTTCACAACCTCGTCCGAAGCAAACAGCAGTCCCTTGCGAAAACTTTCCAGCGCCCGGTCTTTTTCACCCTTTTCCGAGAATAGGTCGCCGAGAAACAGGAAGCCATCGACGCTCGGCTCGAGTTCGACGCTGGATCGTAGATACATTTCGGCCTTTTCCCGATTGTTCGCGCGCATGCTTAACTTACCGAGCATTCGCATCAAGATCGCATCGCCGGGATGCTTGGATACCCAGACCTCCGCCTTGGCCAACTGCCGTTTGGGATTGTCCGACTGTATGCATCCATAAAGTACCAGCAGGGTTTCATTCCAATCTTTCTCGAGGTCCTTGCGCAGCGCCTCCTCGATGTCGACCCCGGCGCCCGCATCGATCATCGCCGCATAATAAACCGCGAGCATGCCGGGAACACTTTTGATATGCGCCGGAACCTCGTTCCATAACCGGGTGATCGATTCGCGGTCCTTTGAAGTCGCGGCTTTCTTCAGGAGTTCGCTGTAGGTTTCCGTTTCCAGCAATTTAATCTCGGCTTCCATCAACACCCGGTTTTTGCTCAAATCAGGCAGGAGCTTCCGGATGGCGCTCCAATCATCGAGATGCCGGTAGGTATCATGTAGCAGTCTGAGCACGGTCGCATGGGTCGGAGCGACCGAGCGCAGAGCCGTGAGACTTTCGAGCGCCTTGTCGAATTGTTGATCCGAAAGTTGCAATTGCGCTTCGGTCAACCCTACGGTCAACTCCGCGCCCGGAGTGCTCTGGTGCGCGAGTCGCAGGTATTCATCGCGCTTGGCGACCGCCCCGCGAAACTGGGCGGCCTTTGCGGCCGTCAAATAATGGATCAGCGGAGCCCCGCTGTTCGCGGCATGGCGGATCAGCGACTTTTCGGCGCTTTCCCAGTTACCTTCGGCGGAATCGATCAATCCGGCGACCAGACTTTGGTAGGACACATCGCCGCCGCGCCGCGCCGCCGGCCCTTTTCTTTTCATACGCCTTGGCAACCCGATCACAATACCGATCAGGCGCAACAAGATATAAAAAGCGATGAATGCGACAAGGATCACAAAACCCGCGAAATACAACGAAGTTTCCAGCGACCAGCTTCCGTAGCCGATCAGAACGTGCCCCGGGTTATCGCTCGCGAACAGGAACTGATGCAGATAGAAAGCGGCGGCGACCGCGATAAACAATGCCGCAAGCAAGTAGATTAGATACTTCACGGCCGCACTCCTGTCGACTTGCGATCCTTTGTTTGAGTCGCTTCCGGCTTGGCGGGAGTCGGCGAGACCGGTTTGGCCGCTTCGGTCCGGTCGGTCTCGACCCGCAAGGCGGCCAGATTCTGTAGTAATGTCAGCGAACCGCCGATGTCCGGGTAATCGATGTCCAAGCCCACCGCCCTCAATGACTCAAGTTCCTCCTTGAATTTCTTGGTTTCAGGCGCATCCGGCCGAAAATGGGCGCCCAACCAGCTTTGGATCTCCTCAATATTTTGCAGAAAAAACTTGGAATCGCGTTCCAGCAGGGCCAGTCTCACCATTTCGAGCTTGAGCCTGAGTTCTTGACGAATAATCCGCACCTCTTCCGGTTGTAAGACGGCATCGATTTTCCGGTCCGAGCGGCGGACTACAACCAGCCCCTTCAGATCCTCCAATGCCGAATCGAGAAATTCGTCGACCCCGGAGATTTCCTCGGTTTTACTTCCGGGTTCATCGTTCCGGGTCTTTTCCAGCACCGTGCCGGAGTGTGGCAGGAACACCGGAAGATTCGCGACCAGATCGTCGAGAATCCGGATTCGGGAGAACACACCGACGATATCGACCGGTCTGAGTTCTTTCAACATATTGATTTCCCGTGCCACTTCCTCACGGACCTTGAAAACGCCCGGATTCCCGCTATCGCGTAAACGCTCGTCCGCGGCCTGTAATGCAACCAGACTGGTTTTGACGTCACCGACCAGATTCAATCGCTGGTTCGCGACACTGAGCAGGTACTCGGCATCCGCGATCATCCAGTCGCCGCGGGTCCGATTCAGTAGATCCTGGATTTTATAAATCGACCCGGACAGTTCCGACTTGACGGCGGTGAGTTGATTGCTCTGGTGTTCCTTGAAGTCGGCCAACTCGCGTTCGAACTTGCTTTCTTTGGTCGCAAGACTGTTCTGCGTGGTTGCGATTTGCGACTGCAGGGTGCTCAACTGACGCTGCAATGTGCTCAATTGCTCACTCAGGGTGGCTATGCGCCGGTCGCCCTTGTCCAGCGCGCCTCCCAGCCCTTCCTGCTCGGAGCGCAACTGCTGTAGAAAAAAGAAGCCTGCGCCACCGACGAGCAGCACGATCAGGAGCACCAGCACGCCGTACAGGTTACTGGTATCTTTCTTATTGTTCACAACCCTTTCCGGTGCGGCATTGAACTCACCCGGTGGTGCAATGCCAGTGTTTTCTTCGCCCACTTTTATAATCCTCTCAGTCCGTCACACTCAGGTTTCAGCCGACAGCCCGGACCCCGGGTCACCCGGCAAACTTACCTAATTTATTCTGATAAAGGCATCGTCAAATCATCGCTACCGGATACGATCCCTCGATCCCGGTCAGGATCGGATATCCTGGTCAAGGCATCGAATAATGCCCAATCCGTTGCTTTGGCTGCAAGTATTACTTTTTTAAATCCGTGTGACTCCGCTTGGCACGCGATCCGCTCACCGGCCACCACCAGCGGAATATTCCGCGCCCAAGCCATGCCCTTGGCGCCCAACATGGCGATAAAATTCATCAGCGATTCTCCACTGAAGACCGTCACGGCGTCAATGCCCCGCTCCTGCCAAACCTGAAGATAACTGTCAATATCGACGGTCGGACGAAGCCGTTGGTAAACTTCCGCATACATAACACGTGCACCGCGCTCTTGCAATGCGTCGGCCAGCATTTCACGCCCTCCCCGGCCTCGAACGATCAGAAAACGCCGCCCCGCGACCGATTGCATTTCCGGCAATTCCAGAAATGCCTCGCTGTTGAATCGCTCGCGCGGAACCAGATCAACCGCTATTCCGCTCTGTTCCAATGCGAGCGCCGTCGCCTCACCGATTGCGGCCACTTTTACTTGCGCCGGAATCGAAAATTCATTGTCACACGCATTCAGCGCAAAATACACCGCATTGGCGCTGATGAAAACCAACCAGTCGAAATCCTGCAGATCCCCAAGACTGGAAAACACGCTTCCGGGCGGATTGCATGCACGGATTTCGAGGGTCGGAAAGCGCACGGCTTCGCCGCCCTCGGCTTCAATCAAGCTGCACAATGGTTCCGCTTGGCGCTCCGGCCGGGTCACCAATATCGCGAGTCCGGCCAGCGCTTTTTGAGCATTCATGATCGAACGATCAATCCAAATATTTTTCCAGTATCCGGTCCGCGCCGTTCGCGAGCAATCGTTCCGCGAGATTCCGACCCAAATCTTCGGGATTTCCGCAATCACCCCGGAGTTCCGCGCGGATGATCAAACTGCCGTCGCCTTCTCCGACCAGCCCTCTCAAATACAAGGTTTGGCCTTCCGATTCGGCGAAGCCCGCGATCGGGACCTGACAACCTCCGCTGAGACGGGCATTCATGGCCCTTTCACACCGAATGCAGCGTTCGGTTTCCGGGTGATTTAATTTCCCCAATAACTCGCCGAGATCGGTATCGTTCTGCCGGCATTCGACTCCGATCGCGCCCTGACCGATGGCCGGCAAACTTGCGCCAAGGGCCAAGGGCTCCCTGATTCTGTGCGCCAACCCCAGTCTTTTCAGGCCGGCCGAGGCAAGCAGGATGGCATCATAGCGGCCTTCGTCCAGTTTTTGCAGCCGGGTGTTGACATTGCCGCGCAGACTCATCACCTGACAGCCCGGATGCCGCGCCTTGAACTGCATCTGGCGCCGCAGGCTCGAGGTGCCGATCACGGCGCCGGCCGGAATTTCCGCATCGCTCGCATATCGCCGGGAAACCAAAGCGTCGCGCGGATCTTCCCGTTCCAGGATCGCCGCGAGGTACAGGCCGGACGGCAAGTCGGCTGGAACATCCTTCATGGAATGCACCGCGAGATCGGCGTCGCCGCGCAATATCCCATCCTCGAGTTCCTTGACGAACAGACCCTTGCCACCGACTTTTGCCAGGGGTGAATCGAGAATCCTGTCGCCGCGCGTCGTCATCGGAACCAGTTCGATTTGAATCCCGGCTTCGAGCTTTTTTAACTGCTCCGCGACATGCTCGGCCTGCCAGACAGCCAACTGACTCTTACGGGTCGCGATTCGGATCAGACTTCTTTGCAAATTCTGTTTCTGTTTTGATCGTTTCGAATTGATCCATCCGTGCACCGGAACAGACCAATGTTTGGATTCAAGCGCTTGGATCTTGCCGCCCGGGTCGGGAAGGTATTGTAACAAAATCAAAATGAAGAGTCTTTGGCCGATCGATTGGTCAACGAGTGGCGTAACGCGGAAACATGCCGTCTGCTGACTTCTATGGACTCCCGAATGCCATCCAGGCGTACCTGCAATCGTCCATTCGGGTCCCGGTACACACCCCGGATGTAGCGTGCCGAGACCAGCGCGTTCCTGTGCACGCGGACCAGGAGCGGCGAAAATTCCTTCTCCAGGGCTTTCAGAGCTTCGTCGATCAAAATGCGCTGTGTCGCCGAACAGGCGAGCACATATTTGCGGTCCGCTTGAAAATAGCGAACTTCGCCGACCGGCATCAGGACGACCTCGCCGCGGTTATGCGCGGCGATATGGGAGCGCATCCTGCCCGTCATAAGCGGGCTCGATTCGAGTACTTTCCAGCGGGCCAGATTGAAAACTTTGGCCTTTTCGAGCGCGGTCTGCAGTCGGGACTTCCGAATCGGCTTGAGCAAATAGTCGATGGCATTGGAATCGAAGGCTTCCAACGCGTGTTCGTCGAAGGCGGTCAAAAAAATCACCACCGGAGGATGCGGCAAGCGGGCGATTTCCCGGGCTGCATCGAGACCGTCCATCAGGGGCATCCGGATATCCATCAATAACAAATCCACGTCTCTCGTGATGCATTGATCGACCGCGTCCACGCCATTCGAAGCTTCGCCGACCACCTGGAGGTCCGGACCGATTTCCCGGAGCAGGCCGATCAAGCGCTGCCGGGCCGGTTTTTCATCATCGACGACCAGTATCTTCATCGCTTCGAGCGGGTATAGGGAAACACAAGCCGGACCCGGAAAACACCGTGATCGACACTGGTAATAACCTGTCCCCGGCCCGGAAAGCATCCCTGGATCCGGGCTTCCACATTTTCCAATGCCATGCGGTTCCCGTTCCGGCGTTGAACCACGTGATCTGCCGGCAGGGAATTTTCAACACAGAAGACCAATTCATCCTGCTCGAGTTGGCCTTCCAGACGAATCTCCCCGCCTGTCTCGGAGGGTTCAATCCCATGCTTTACCGCATTTTCGACCAGCGGCTGCAAGGTCAACGGCGGAATTCTGGCATCTCCGGGTACGGTCTCGGTCCGCCAGACTATTTTAAGACGCTTGCCGAGCCGCTGCGATTCGATGTTCAGATATTGCCGGACCAATTCCAGCTCGTCGCATACATCGATCAGTTTTTGGTGCGGCATCAGACAAGCACGGAACAATTCGGCCAGATCCTGGACGATTTCCTCGGCCAACGCCGGATTACTCCGCGTGAGGCTCGCGATGGTGTTGAGGCTGTTGAACAGAAAATGCGGACGGATTCGCGATTGCAAGGCATCCAATCGGGCTTCCGCTTCAGAGCGTTCCTGCCTTTTCCAGCGTAACTGCACATAGCTATAACGCAGCAGGATCAGCGAAACGATGCCGCTCATGCCGAGGTTTCTCAAAAAAAACTGCCATCCGGGATCCCGCTCGAACCAATCGGAAAGCGTTGCGAAAAGGAATTGATAAACAATCGCGCTGACGATCAGGGTCACGGCCTGAATGATCAGAAAGGCGACGATTCCGGTCCAGCCGGGTCCCCGGCGATAGAAGACTCCACTCAGGCGGCATAGCACGGCCGCACTGATCAGAACGATCCACTGAACGAACAGCGAGCGTATCCCGAGATCGACCCAGAACCGCTGTGCCGGTCCTCGGTCGGACAACTGCAACAGCAGCGCGAGTGCCTCGGCGATCAGTACAACGGCCAAGACGCCGTTAACGGTACAGCAATCCGGCAGCAATCGATGGCTTTCCGGGTGGAGTTCTTTTGATGGAACCATGTACTTGAGTTTAGCCAGTGTATAATGCTTCATTTTCTCCTTCGGATTTCTCCTTCGGACGAATTTTCCCGTAAAGCAATGAGCAATGAAGAGGATCCGGGCAAACCGTGGGGCGGCCGATTTACCGAAGCAACGGACGCCTTCGTGGAAACTTTTACCGCATCGGTTCAATTCGATCAACGTCTGGCTCGTTATGATATTCAGGGCTCGCAAGCGCACGCGCGAATGTTGAACCGGATCGGGGTGCTCAGCGACGCGGAGTGCAACGCGATCTGCGAAGGACTCGAGGCTATTCTGGATGATATCGAGCGCGGTGATTTCAACTGGTCGGCCAGCCTCGAGGATGTTCATATGAACATCGAGGCCCGTCTGACCGATCGGATCGGCTCTGCCGGAAAAAAACTGCATACCGGGCGGTCGCGCAACGATCAGGTCGCAACAGATCTCCGACTCTATCTGCGCGATGCGATCGACCAGATCACCGAACAAATCATCCGGCTTCAGAACGCGCTGCTCGACATTGCCGACCAGGAATCGGCGACCATCATGCCGGGCTTTACGCACCTGCAGGTCGCCCAGCCGGTCACTTTCGGCCATCATATGATGGCCTGGTTCGCAATGCTGGACCGCGACCGGCAACGTCTGGCCGACTGCCGCAAGCGCGTCAACATCATGCCGCTCGGGGCCGCCGCGCTGGCCGGCACCAGCTATCCGATCGACCGTGACTATTGCGCGCAGCAACTGGGTTTCGAAGAAGCCTCGGACAATTCCCTGGATGCCGTGGGCGATCGGGATTTCGTGAT